>CAMJRV010000168.1 GCA_946408315.1 uncultured Bacillota bacterium
GCTGGCTCCGCTGGATGTAACGAGCTCGGACGCCCTGAACATATTGCGTTTCATATAAACCTCTCCTTTGAGCACCTAACTGCATTTGCATCACGATGCCTAAAGGCAAATGCGTAGTAGGTGCCATACAGAAATTCACCAGCCGTAAGGCTGGATTGAATTTTTCAGTTGTACTTCCTTACAGCCTATGAGGGGGTTTTGGATTTTAGTACATGTTTTTTAAGAATAAGGATTGTATCGAAATGCCACTTCATATATAATTTGGTATGATGAAATCAAACAGTTTGGAGAACCTATGGATTCTAATTTATACGACTTTATCAATTATCTTTCTTCAGAGAAAAAGATGGCGAAGAATTCCCTGGAGGCCTATAAAAGAGATGTCATGGAGTTCGCGGAGATGATCCGGGAAAAACAGAATCTCTCTTTGGACGAGGCCAGCAACACGGAAGTCGTCGCTTATTTGCTGAAGCTGAAAAACGAAGGCAAATCGGCCGCGACGGTCAACCGGAAGGTGGCTTCTCTGAGGGCTTTTTATAATTACCTGGCGGGAAGGAAGCTCATATCGGACAACCCGACTGTGAATATCAAATCGCCGAAGATCGAGAGAAAGAAGATCGAGTACCTTACCATCGAAGAAATCGACGAATTGCTGGGCAAGCCGGACGGTTCTTTGAAGGGACTGAGAGACCGGGCGATCCTGGAACTGCTTTATGCCACGGGAATCAGGGTCAGCGAAGTCGTCGAAATGAATATCGAGGATGTCAATCTGAGAATGGGTTTTGTGACCTGTACCGGCGAGCATGGAAAGGCGAGGATCATCCCCATGGGAAGGCCGTCCAGAGCTGCGGTAGAGGAGTACATATATGAAGTCAGGCCCAAATTTCTCCGGGATGGCGACGGCGTTGAAAAAGCGCTGTTCGTCAACTATGCGGGAAACCGCCTGACGAGACAGGGACTCTGGAAGCTCCTGAAGGAATATGCCCGGCTGGCCGGAATCGAAAGCAAGCTGACTCCCCAGACTTTGAGAAATTCCTTTGCCGTGCATATGATTCAAAACGGAGCCGACCTGAAGTCGCTCCAGGAGCTGATGGGACATGAGGATATCAGCGCAACCCAGATTTACCTCTCGGTCACGAAAAACAGGATCAAGGAAGTGTACGACAAATCCCACCCAAGGGCGTAGAAATAGCTTGATTTATATCGAAAGCTATGTTATTATATTCTTCGGTGTATTACGGGCGGTCCTCTGGATATCTGATTTTAAGATTTCGACTGCGCGCGAAGGTGCGCGTCAGGATACCAAGAACGTCTATGGAGAAAGGAGGAATTACGATGGATTTAATGAAAATGATCGCACAGGACTATGTGAGAGATGATATCCCTCAGTTCAACGTTGGAGATACAGTAAAAGTACACATTAAGATCAAGGAAGGGAACAGAGAAAGAATTCAGATTTTTGAAGGCTTTGTTCTCAAGAGACAGAACGGCGGACTTGGCGAGACGTTTACCGTGAGAAGAATCGCTTCCGGCGTTGGCGTCGAAAAGACTTTCCCGCTTCATTCTCCGAGAATTGACAAGATCGAAGTAGTAAGACGCGGTGATGTAAGAAGAGCGAAGCTCAACTACATGCGCGAAAGAACCGGAAAAGCGGCTAAGATTAAGAGCAAAGAAAATAAATAGCACGAATGAAGGGGAGCCTGTGGGTTCCCTTTTCTTATACGAAAGGTGAGCAGGAATGGAGCATATCAACTGGTACCCGGGCCATATGAAAAAAACGAGGGAACTCATACAGGAAAACCTGAAGATGGTGGATATCGTCATCGAGGTGGTTGACGCGCGCATTCCCGTATCCAGCAGAAATCCCATCATAGACGAGCTGATCAAAAGCAAAGACCGGATCATCGTCCTGAATAAGAGCGACCTGTCCGATAACCGCGCCAATGAAGCCTGGGTGGAATTTTTCAAAAAACAGGGTCACGACGTGCTGCCCATGAACTGTATGTCGGGTTACGGTGTGCCTCAGTTCCTCAAACTGCTCACTTCCATACAGGAGAAAAAGAACGAGGGCAAGGTCAGGAAAAAGCCGCTGCGCATGATGATCGTCGGTGTGCCAAACGTAGGAAAATCCTCGCTGATCAACAGGCTGACAGGGAAAAAGAGCGCCAAGACCGGAAACAAGCCGGGGGTTACGAGAGGCAAACAGTGGCTCAATCTGGAGAACGACATGCAGCTTCTGGATACTCCGGGCATTCTCTGGCCCAAGTTTGAGGACCCTAAAGCCGGGTTGAATCTGGCCTTCTGCGGGTCCATCAAGGATGAGATCCTGGACGTGGCTACCCTGGCTTTGGAACTGATCGGAGTGCTGCAATCCGATTATCCCGATCTGCTGAAAGAGAGATATAAGCTGGAAGATCTGGGAGAAACGCCGCTTGAGACCATGGAACGGATCGCGGAGAAGAGGGGCTTTATCCAGTCAGGAAAGCGCATCGATTATGAACGGACCGGGAGAACGGTGCTGGATGAGTTTCGCGCCGGGACGATCGGCAAAATTACGTTGGAGAAATCCTGATAGCCTTCTTCATAAGCCTGTCAGGATTTTAGGAGATTAAAATGGCAACGAGGGAAGAACTGGCGAGGAGAAAGCTCGCTGAAATGAAACAGATCGAGGAAGAGCTGTACGGAGGAGGCATCCGCTGTATTGCCGGAATCGACGAAGTGGGGCGCGGGCCTCTGGCGGGGCCGGTGGTCGCTGCCGCCGTCATCTTGCCGAGAGATTTTGACGTCATCGGAGTGGATGATTCCAAAAAGCTTTCCGCGAAAAAGCGTGAAGAGCTGTACGGTTTGATTACGAGGTATGCGGTTTCCTACGCCATCGGCGTCGTAGACAACCGCATCATCGATCAGATCAATATCCTGGAGGCCACGAAACTGGCGATGAAGCAGGCTGTCGAAAAACTGACGACAACGCCTGAGTACATATTGATCGACGCTTTAACATTGAAGGATATCTCGATTCCTCAGCGGGGCATCATAAAGGGCGACTGTCTCAGCGTGTCCATCGCGGCGGCGTCCATTGTCGCCAAGGTCACGAGGGACAGAATGATGGAGGAATATCACCGGCAATATCCCCATTACGGTTTCGACCAGAACAAGGGGTACGGTACAAAAGCGCATTATGAAGGAATCGATTGTCATGGCATGTGCCTGCTGCACCGGAAATCATTTTTAAAAAAATGGATAGAATTTCAAGAAGATGATGCCGTGCTTTCAAACCCATGATATAATGAACGCAGAAATGAATCAAATGGGGATCGGGAGGAAGCAAAAATGAAGAAAAAAGTTTCAATTATCCTCTGTCTTATTCTGGTGATGGCTTCTCTGGCAGGCTGCTCGCAGGCGGAACTGGGCTATCTTGATATGAGCAGGCAGATTTCCGCTTCGGCAGAATATCGGGTAACGGGTTCTGCTGAGGGAGAGATCGACTTTGATGCGCTGGCTGCGCTGTCAGATCAGACAGCAGAAAAGTTCCAAGCAGGCACTGCTTACGGTTCCGATATGGGCGCTGCGGATGAATTCTCAGAAATGGGGCTAAAGGGCGTTAAGAAAATAAAAATCACATATGACATGCTGGTTGATATGAAGAACGGAACGGCTTTTCAGGCTGATTTCGACGCGGAGTTCAACGGTAAGGCTTACAAGCTGGGAGATCTGTACTTTGATGCGGCCAAGGGCGTGTACGTTTCAAAGGATCTTCTGATAGGCCTGTATGACCTCTACAAAGACTTTTCGCCCGATGCGTGGGATTCTTATTTTTACTCAAAAGAATACCGAGACGAATTGCTGAAGGCCCTTGGGGACAGCAAATATGTTTCTGCGGAATATCTTGAGGGGATGAATGCCGGAATAACGGCGCAGACGAGCGTTACGGCGATGAACAAGGAAATCAATGACGCAGCCTTCCGATTTATCGAAACGGCCTTTTCTGACTTTACGACAGGAGCGGTCAGCCAGGTGGGAGGCGGTTATAAAATTTCTCTTGACGGCCCGCAGGCGAAAAAGCTGATCGTGGATATGCTTCAGTATTTCATAGACAACACGGGCAAGGTGATGGGTGCGTATCGGGATTACATGGCCGCGGTCATGAAGAACGTTTCCGGCTTGACAGAGGAAGAAAAGCAAGCGGCGAACGCGTCGTTTGACGAGCTGTTCGGACAAAACAATCAGATTATGATCTCCTCGGCTCTCGCAGGGGTGAAGCAGATGATTGTAGAGGCGGATAAGGCCGGATACATGGATTTCCTCAATGGGTTCCGGTATGAGACCACCGTGAGAAAATACGGAGATAAATTTGAATCTCAGGGAGAGACGTATTTGAAGGACAAAGGCAAGATCGTGTTTTCTTTGAAAAGTCAGAGCGAGCTAAGCCTTCAGGCGGTAAAGGTTGACTTTCCAAAAGCGGAAATTTCTCTCGACGAGCTGAATCAGTCGATCGATGCGCTCGAGAATAAGCAGAACCCTGTGAAAGAGGCGAATCTCACGTGGTGGAACGGCGCCGATCCTGATTATGGCTGGATCGATATCGCATATAAAAGAGAAAAAGCAAGCCCCTTCGCGAATAACGCGGAGCTGGACTACGAATCGTATTTCATAAAGGAAAAGCGTCTTTACGTTCCGATGCGCAGCATTTCCGAAGGACTTGGAGAAGCGGTGACCTGGGACCAAAAGGCGAAAAAGGCGTATGTGGTTCGGGGCGATAAGCAAATAGAGATGACAGGAATCATAAAGGATGGAACGACCTACGTCAAGGTAGCTGATTTTGCAAAGCTGGGATATCAGGTTACCTACAAGTATGATAAGGAATATCAGGAGCATTCTGTCCTTATATCCAAATAACCCGAAATTAAAATAAGGAACGGAGAATAGACTTGTGCCTGACGCGACGGCACAAGTCTATTCAATGATTTAAGCGATGGATGGAAAGTTATGGATCAGACATATTTAATGAATTTATTGGATCAGGTGGCCGAAGGAAAAATGAGTTCCGGCGAGGCGATGGAGCAGTTGAAGGAATTGCCGTTTCAGGATCTGGGCTTTGCCAAACTGGATCAGCATAGAAATATCCGAACCGGTTATCCTGAAACCATATACTGTGAAGGGAAGACGCCGGAGCAGGCGGCTGCTATCTTCGCCAGACTGAACGCAAACAATTCCAACATTTTGGGAACGAGGGCGTCTGCGGAAATCTTTGAGAAGGTCAGGGAGACAGTGCCCGAGGCGGTCTATCATCCTGCCGCAAGGGTGATCACGGTGAAAAAAGATCAGAAACTTCTGACCGACAAAGTGATCGCCGTGATTACGGCTGGAACCTCCGATATTCCGGTAGCCGAGGAAGCGGCCATTACGGCTGAGACAATGGGAAACCCGGTGGACCGGATCTTTGACGTGGGAGTGGCGGGAATTCATCGGCTGTTCGATAAGCTGCCCCGCATCCGAAGCGCCAATGTCGTCATCGTGGTAGCCGGAATGGAGGGCGCTCTTGCAAGCGTGGTGGGCGGCCTTGTGGACAAGCCGGTCATTGCAGTGCCGACCAGCGTCGGTTACGGAGCCAGCTTCGGAGGAATCTCGGCCCTGCTGACGATGCTCAACAGCTGTGCTGCGGGAATTGCGGTAGTGAATATCGACAACGGCTTCGGGGCCGGTTATCTGGCGTCCAATATCAACCGGCTATAGGGAACCGGTACGAAGCCTCCTCCGGGAGCAAGCTCCCTACGCTGTCCGTTTTCCTTTGCAGCTGAAGCTGCGGAAAAAAGCAACGGCTTTGGCGCGGGGTATCTTGCGTCTAATATCAATCGGCTATGAGGAAAAGGCACTATTCAGAGGCAGCGGTGACGCCGTTAAGGAATTATAATTGATCATTTATGGAGAATAT
>CAMJRV010000169.1 GCA_946408315.1 uncultured Bacillota bacterium
TAACAAATATTTATGCTTTTTTTGTTGCTATTGTTATATTTTTAATAACATTAATATTGTCGAAGCTTGGAAATAAAACGATTGCCCTTTTCAAAAAATCACCCCTGATAATTATAGCATGCCTGCATAATTCTATCAATTTTCAGCATTTATTTAAAACATAGCCAATGAAAAAAGTAAAAGGCCGCCTAGAGCAAACATGCCGCCCTAAGGCAGCATGTTTGCATTTGGGGAATTATGACTCTTCCTCGCGATGGAGCAAGGGGGTATTTTTATGGTCTTCAAGAAAACTGACGAAATCTGCCATTGGCAGGGTTCGGTCAAATCTCAGTGAAGATCTTGTACCTTAAAAATAAACTTATACGAAAACCGCATAAAAGTCAATATGCGATTTACGTATAAAGTAAAATTGCTTAGGGTGAATGATATGTATCAAAATATAAGAAATTTAAGAGAAGATAAAGATTTAACACAGCAGCAAATGGCTGATTTTTTAAATATTACACAAGCCACCTATTCTCGTTATGAAAGCGGGGCATTAGATATACCAAGTGCCATTCTGATCAAGCTATCAAAATTTCATAATGTCAGCATCGATTATTTATTGGGTCAAACCAATAATAAAAAGCTGTATGGCAATAAACAGACTTGATTTAATAAAAATAATCGGGAAAAACATCCCGATTTTTTTCTGCTCTTGAGGTCTCCAGCAGATAATACTTTTTGCTGAGCTTTCGCAGAGATTAATTGACTATATATAAATTCACGTTTAATTTGAACGAACAAAGTGGTAAAATAAAGACATGAGTAAAGAAAAAGAAAACATCAACACACAAAAAACCTCCTATCTGATGAAGAGGTTCATACCGTATTTCAAGCCTTACAAGCACATCCTTGCACTGGATCTGTTTTGTGCCACGCTTACTACGCTGTGTGATCTGGTTTTGCCGGTGATTGTGCGATATCTGACAAACAAAGCCGCATATGACTTAAATCACCTAACCCTGAAGCTGATCCTGACCATAGGTACGGTCTATTTGGCTTTGCGTGTGATCGATGTCATTGCGAACTACTACATGGCCAGCGTCGGGCATATCATGGGAGCCCAAATCGAAACCGACATGCGCAAGGACTTGTTCGAGCATTTGCAGGATCTTTCGTATTCCTTCTATAACAACACGAAGGTCGGACAGCTTATGGCCCGGATCACCAGCGATTTATTCGACGTCACGGAGTTTTCCCACCATTGTCCCGAGGAATATTATATTGCGATTGTGAAGATTGCCGTATCGTTCTGCATTTTAGGAGCAACAAATATCTGGCTCACGCTGCTGATCTTTGCATTGATTCCGATCATGGTAATCTTTGCGATGAGATACAGCCTCAAGATGAGAACCGCGTTTAAAAAATCGCGGAATCAGCTGGGAGAAATCAACGCCCAGGTAGAAGACAGCCTTCTGGGCGTGCGGGTTGTAAAGTCTTTTGCAAATGAAGACCTTGAGGCAGAGAAATTCAGAAAAGGCAATGAGGGCTTCCTCGATGTAAAAAAAGAAGCATATAAATACATGGCTGGTTTTCAAAGTACAACCCGCCTTTTCGATGGGCTTATGTATATCGTGGTGGTGGTCGCAGGAGCGATCTTCATGATGAAAGGTTACATCACCCCTGGAGATTTTATGGCATATCTCCTCTATGTCGTCATGCTTTTGGCGACGGTGAGAAGAATTGTGGAATTCACCGAGCAATTTCAGCGGGGGATGACCGGCATTGAACGTTTTATTGAGGTTATGGACGAAGAGGTGGAAATAAAAGACGCGGATGACGCGATAGCTGTACCGAAGGTCAAAGGAAATATTAAGTTTGATCACGTCAGCTTCCACTACAAAGAGGATGATGAGAATGTATTGACCGATATTAATCTCGATATAAACTCAGGAGAAAATATTGCTCTAGTGGGGCCGTCCGGCGCGGGAAAAACGACGCTTTGCAATCTTATATTGAGATTTTACGATGTGACGGAAGGTTCCATCCTGATCGATGGAATTGACATCCGAAAAGTAACGACACATAGCTTGAGGTCTCAGATCGGAATGGTACAGCAGGATGTCTACCTGTTTTCCGGCACGGTATACGACAACATTGAATATGGAAAGCCGGGAGCAACCCACGAAGAGATAGAAAAAGCCGCCAAGCTGGCAGGCGCTGATAAATTCATAGAAGAGCTGCCGGAAGGCTACGAAACATATGTCGGCGAACGGGGCGTTAAATTATCGGGAGGACAAAAGCAGAGAATCAGCATCGCAAGGGTGTTTCTTAAAAATCCCCCGATTCTGATCTTGGATGAGGCGACCTCCGCCCTCGACAATGAGAGCGAACGGCTTGTTCAGCAATCGCTGGAAGAGCTCACGAAAGGCCGTACCACCCTGACGATCGCGCATCGGCTGACCACGATAAAGAACGCGACCAAAATACTCGTCCTGACAGAGGACGGAATTGAAGAATCCGGGAATCACGAAGAACTGTTAGCAAAGGGAGGCTTATATTCACGACTTTGGATGTAGGCCGATTCGTCTGCCGCCCAACGCCTCCCTTTAAGGTTATACTTCAAGTACCAGACGCTCAATAGCCTCTGCGACTCCGTTCCTGTCATTGGACAGCGCGATGTGCCTGGCAACCTCTTTCACTTGTTTTTTTGCGTTTTCCACAGCAATCGGCACTCCCACATATCTTAACATTTCGATATCATTCTCGCTATCCCCGCATGCCATGACTTCGTTTGAAGCTATGCCCAACATATTGCACAGCCGTTTCAAGGCGTCAGCCTTGCTTGTGCTTGATCCGCATATCTCCAAATTATAGTCAAAAGAACTCGTGACCGCAATTCCGTCAATGCGGGCTAAAACATCCCTCATCATGATTCTGTCTTTCGGGTTTTCAAAATTAAGATTTATGTTTTCGATTGTTTTCCTGTGCATCAAAATATAATCAAATAAACCTGCAACCGGTTTTCTTGTGGCAAGAACATAGGAAGTGTTATGGAAAGGCGAGCCGTTTTGCCTGATCTTGTTATAGACCGCTTCTTCGATATAAGCATTGCCGTTTGTAAACACCTCTGTCATAAACTTATATTTTTTCAGTGTCCTTAAGATATGCTCTACGATCTCCGCATTGATGAAATTGTTATAGATCAATTTATTCGATTTCATGTCAATCAGATTCGCTCCATTTGAAGTAATTACATAGTGAAGCCCTTTTATCCTCAAAACATCCTGGGGCAGTGCCGAAAGAACTCTGCCCGTTGCAATTACAACCGGAACACCTCTCGTGATCGTCGTCTCAATCACCATTTTGGTTTTTGGACTTAATTTTCCTTCATTATTCAGTGTCGTTCCATCTAAATCCAATGCAATCAATTTTATCATGGTATCTTTAACTCCTTAAACCAAGTTTTTAAAATAACAAGCCTCCTGGCTTTGAAATCAATGAAACCAAGAGGCTTTTTTAGAATTGTGGGTATCTTTTTGTTCGCTGCAACCAGTTTGTCCTTTTGGCTTTCACGATTAGATCATCTTATCTACCGATGCCATTACTCTGTCTAAAATATTTATTGCAGCTCTTAATTCCTCTTCCGTTATGGTCAGAGGAGGAGATACGAAAATCATATTTTCGTGTGAATACGTTGAAAAGCCTTCCCTCTTTAACATCGAGACCACCTTGCCCATCAGGCCTTCAGGATCTTTCCCATATGGAACCGCAGGCTCTCTTGTGTCCTTGTCCTTGACCAGTTCGAAAGATGAGAACAAACCGATGGATCTTACTTCTCCGACGCAATGATACTTACCAGCCATATCATCCAGCAAATCTTTCAGGATCTTGCCCTGAGCCTTTACGTTTTCAGCAATATTTAATCTCTTGTACTCGGCGATTGCCGCAATGGCGGCAGCACAGCCCATCGGGTGGGCAGAATAAGTTAAGCCGCAGAGCATAACATGATCGTCAAAGTACTTATGAATTTTTTCTGCTACGATAACTCCGCCGATCGGAATATAACCGCAGGTTACTCCTTTTGCAAAGGTAACCATATCGGGTTTTACATGAAACTGCAGAAAGGCGAAGCATGTGCCCGTTCTGTACCAGCCGGCCATTACTTCATCACACACCATAAGAATATCATACGTATCGCAAAGGGCTCTTACACCTTCCAGATATCCGGCAGGGGGAATCAGGATACCGTTGGAGCCGACTACCGTTTCCATAAAGATCGCGGCAATTTGGTCTCCTCCCTCATACTGAATCTGATTTTCCAATAATTCCAGGTAGTAGGCGGTTACGTCCCCTTCCGACTCGAACTTGCAAGCCTTCGGCGCTCTGTAAGCATACGGTCCTTCAAACTTTACGAAACCGGACCCGCCGGGCTCATTCGCCTGGCGTCTGGGCTCTCCCGTCAGCATTCCCGCGCCTGCCGAAGAGCCATGATACGATCTGTACATAGAAAATATTTTTTGCTTCTTGGTAAACAGCCTGGCAAGCTTAATGGCGTTTTCATTTGATTCCGCACCTGCATTGGTAAAAAATACTTTGGCTCCTTCTATTCCGGAGGCTTCCACAATTGCTTTCGCCGCTTCTGACCTCACATCCACAGCGTATGCGGGTCCGATGAAAGGAAGCCTTAATGCCTGTTCTCTGATCGCCTCGATAATCGCTTTATTTCCATGACCCAGATTTAAATTCACAAGCTGCGCCGACATGTCGTAATATTTTTTACCGTCTTCATCCCAGAAGTAGATCCCTTCCGCTTTGGTAATAACAAGCGGATCAACTCTGTTCTGCGCACTCCATGAATGCAGATTATACTTTTTATCCATTTCTTTTATTGCTGACATTTCTAATTCCTCCAAATCGTAATAAAGCCGCACAGCCGGAGACAGCCTTTAAGATTTTATTTATGATACTCTCTCCGGCAGGCAGGTCCTATCGGCGTGACGATCCTGCCTTCTGCTTTTCTTCCCGTCGTGATACCGGCATTTATGCCGGGCTTTTGACTCTCCCGTGCAGAGAACAATTCCTTTAACTTCTTTATCATTGAAATTTGACTCATACCGTTCCCCCTTACCAAAATTAGTTACACTGGTTTTCCTAAACTATAACGGTATGTTCGAGTGCTTCTTATATGGCACCGCCGCTGTTTTATTGCGTATGATACGCAAGCTCGAAATCAGGCTGCTTCGTAAATCGGCCGGAGCGATGATATCGTCAACGACCCCGTACTCGGCTCCCCGGTATGGGTTTAAGAATTTCTTTTTATAATCCTCGGTTACTTCCGCCCTTTTCGCCGCCTTATCCTGGGCCGCTTCAATTTCATTCTTAAATACAATGTTGGCCGCTCCGTCCGCGCCCATGATCGCTAATTCTCCTGTCGGCAGCGCAAATACAAAGTCCGCACCCATTCCTTTTCCGCACATTGCGGAATATGCTCCGCCGTAATCCTTTCTGATGACAACCGTGATTTTCGGAACCGTGGCCTCAGAATAAGCAAACAACATCTTGGCCCCATTTCTTATGATCCCGTTATGTTCTTGTATCACCCCGGGCAAATATCCCGGAGTATCTGCCAGAGTAATCAGGGGAATGTTGAAGGAATCACAGAATCTTACGAATCTGGCGGCCTTCCATGACGCATTTACATCAATGCATCCCGCAAGCACCTTTGGCTGATTTCCTACAATTCCAACGGTTTCCCCGCCCATTCTCGCAAGCGCGATCACCATGTTGGGTGCAAAATCCTCCTGAACCTCCATAAAGTCACCGTTATCTACAAAGCTTTTGATGATTTCTTTCATATCAAACGCTTTTAACGGTTCGACCGGTACGATCTGTTCAATCTCAGGAGTCTTCCTGTTGATCGGGTCAGTCTCAGGATACATAGGAG
>CAMJRV010000170.1 GCA_946408315.1 uncultured Bacillota bacterium
GTTACGCCGGCAACCAACTCGTCTTTGCCGTATTCGCCGGAAAATGCATCGAGGAATTCTGCAGCTCTGTCCGTCAGTGGAACCGCCGGATCATAGAAGCTGGAATACACTGCGCCTTCTGCCGCTTCACCGGCAATCCGGATTATCTCAGGATTCTCCCAGGTGTCTCCTCCCAGGAAAGGGAGAGTAATTCCAAGCTGTCTGGCCTGTTTCATGATCAGTGCGGATTCTGTGAAGTTACCCGGAAAGAAGATGGCCTGAGCGTCAGAGTCTTTGATCGCGGTAAGCTGGACCTTGAAGTCATTGTCGCCGGTATTGTAGCTTCCTGCATTTATGATGCTGTTCTCATCCCCGGTCAGCAGCTTAAAGTTTTCCGTAAAGATCTTGACAAGCGCTACGGAATAGATACTGGTCTCTTCCTGGATAACGGCGATCTTCCTGTATTCGCCTTCCTTAAATGCATAATTCGCCATTACTTTGCCCTGGAACGGATCGGTGAAACATACCCTGAAGTAATAATCGTTTCCAAGAGTAACGAGCGGATTTGTACAGGAGGTTCCGATTGCAGGCACCTGCGCTTTTTCAAAGATCGGTCCTGCAGCGATCGAATTGGAACTTCCCCAGCTGCCAAGTACGATGCTTGCACCAAAATCATGCACCAGTTTTTTGGCTGCGTTTTCCGATTCGATCTTGTCCGATTTATTGTCCACATACCTGAGCTCTACAGGGATTTCTTTTCCGTCAATAGTCACGGTCGGATACAGCTTATGAGCAAGATCGATGCCCTGCTTTTCCAGTTTTCCGTCGACTGCATTCGCACCGGACAAAGGCTCAAATGCGCCGATTATAATCCGCTCGGGCAATGCATTTTCGCCATTGGTTTTGCCGCCGCTGCAGCCTGCCATGAATGCAGACAGCATCAGCGCAGCTATCAGCAAAACGGCGACCTTCTTCATTGCTTTTTCTCCTTTACCCTCCATTGACAAAGTACAACACGCCTGGGCAGCGAGTTTAATGTATTACTCTCCCAGGTACGCCTTGCGGATCTGGTCGTTGACCAGCAGGTCCTTGCCCGTACCCGAAATGGTGATTACCCCGGTTTCCATGACATAACCGTAATCGGAAATTTCCAGCGCCGCCTTCGCGTTCTGTTCGATCAGCAGCACATTCACTCCCGCTTTATTGATTTCCTTGATGATGCTGAAAATATTCTTTACGATAAGAGGAGCAAGTCCCAGGGACGGTTCATCCATCATCAGCAGCTTCGGCCTTCCCATGAGGGAACGGGCTACCGCCAGCATCTGCTGCTCTCCCCCTGAAAGGGTTCCGGCAGCCTGCCATTTTCGTTCCTCGAGGCGCGGAAACAGTTCAAACACCCATTTCCGATCTCTTGCGATTTCGGCCTTGTCCTTTCTCGTATACGCTCCAAGAGCAATATTTTCATCCACCGTAAGGTCGGGAAAAACTCTTCTCCCCTCCGGGGTGAGAATCAGGCCCCCCTTAACGATATCTTTTGTATTGTTTGCGGAAATATCCTTCCCATCGTAAAATACTGAACCGGAAGTCTTCGGAACGAGGCCCATGATGGCTTTCAGGGTCGTGCTTTTTCCTGCGCCATTTGCTCCGATCAGAGAAATAATCTTGCCGTATTCTACGCTCAGGCTGATGCCTCTCAAGGCGTGAATTCCACCGTAGTGGACATGTAAATCTTTAATTTCCAACATTATTCATCCACCCCCAGATAAGCTTCGATTACGCGCGGATTGTTTTGGATCTCAGCCGGATTTCCTTCCGCAATATTGATCCCGTAATCCAGAACATAGATCCTCTCGCAGATTCCCATGACCAGCTGCATATGGTGCTCGATCATCAAAATGGAAAGATCGAAATCGTCCCGGATTCTGCCGATAAAATGCATCAGTTCATCGGATTCCTGAGGATTCATTCCTGCCGCAGGCTCATCCAGAAGCAGCAGAGATGGCTTGGTGGCCAGGGCTCTTGCGATATCCAGATGCCTCTGCTTGCCGTAAGGCAGCGAGGAGGCGATGTCGTCCTTGTTTTTATCAAGGTCGAGAATACGCAGAAGATCCATGGATTCCTCTTTCATCCGCTGTTCTTCCCTGCGGTTTAAGCGGAAGGTGGCAGAAAAGATATTCGCCTTGACATTCATGTGTTTTGCAATCAGCACATTTTCAAAAACAGTGAGATCTTTGAAAAGCCTGATGTTCTGGAAAGTCCTGGCGACTCCCATTTTCGTGATCCGGTCAGGAGACAGGAGCATCGATTTCGTATATTTTCCCTTGTTTTCCCCTTGATAAAGCTCTTTCATCTTCCCGCGGGGATAGTTGGTTATGATCAGATTATCATTTAGATAGAGTGCTCCGTTGGTCGGTGCATATACGCCGGTAACAACATTGAAAGCCGTTGTTTTGCCGGCGCCATTGGGTCCGATCAATCCGATGATCTCACCTTGCCGGACTTCAAGGCTCAGATTGTTTACCGCAACGACTCCTCCAAACTGCATTGTAATGTCTTCCAGGCGAAGTACGCTTGGCTTAGCATTATCCATTCAGAGCACCTCCTTTTTTCGAAGCATTCCCCCGAAATCTGTTTCCGATTCTCTTGAAGAAATTGATCAGGCCATCCCAGGAGAACTCCTTCTGGCCCATGATCCCTCTTCTCCAGAAAAGAACCACCAGCATGAGGATGATCGAAAAGACGACCATTCTGAATCCGGTACGGAGAAGCGGCACCTGAAAGTCGCCGATCATCATTGTCTGATCGAGGAAACGCAGCCACCATTCCTTTGCCGCTGTGACCAAAAATGCCGCCATAATACTTCCGGTAACACTTCCCATTCCTCCGATTACAACGATAAGAAGGATATTGTAGGTCAGCATGATCGGGAATGTGGTCGAAGTGATCGCTCCAAGGTACATTGCCAGCAAAGCGCCGGAAATTCCCGTAAAGAACGAGCTGATGATAAACGCCATCTGCTTATGGGTCGAAAGCCTGATCCCCATTGCCTCCGCCGCGATCTCATCCTCACGGATTGCTTTGAAGGCCCGCCCGTAGGAGCTGGTCAAAAGCAGCACGATGACCGCAATACAGATGGCGGCAACGATGAAAGGTGTATAATAGGAAGGATTCCCGGGAATGCTGTTGAGCCCCAGCGAGCCATTGGTGATACGGTTAAAAGGCGAACTCCCTACGAGGATCCTGACGATTTCCGAGAATCCAAGGGTGGCAATCGCAAAATAATCACTCTTCAGACGCAGTACCGGAGCGCCTACGACGGCGGCGAGCAGCGCTGCAAGCAAGCCTCCTGCAATCAGACCAACCCACAGCGGAAGCTCGACATTTGCCAGCGAATCGGTGATTCCGTAAAGATAATATACATTAGCCTTTTTCGCCACCGGTATGGTCAATACCGCATAAGTGTAGGCTCCGACTGCCATAAAGCCTGCCTGGCCAAGGGAAAACAGTCCGGTAAAACCGTTCAGCAGGTTCATGGAAACCGCGACAAGCGCATAAATCGTGCCGAGCTGCAGTACGGTCCGCAGCATAGAGGAGCTGGGGACTTCTTCCCCGACATAGACGATAAAGGCCGCAATTACAAGTCCCGCAATGATGGAACAAATGATTTTTGTCTTTTTCTTCATAATCTACACCTTCTCCGCTAAAGTTTCGCCAAACAAGCCTGTTGGTCTGAACATGAGCACGGCAATCAGCAGGATGAATGTGAAAACATCGCTGAATTCCGAATACCCTGCCGCTTTGATGAAGGTCTCGCAAAGACCGATCAGGAATCCGCCCAGAACGGCGCCGGGAATGCTTCCGATCCCGCCGAAAACTGCCGCGACGAAGCACTTCAGCCCGGGTAGCGAGCCTGCAAGAGGAAATACGGACGGACGCGGAGTAAAATAGAGCATGGAGCCCAGCGCCGCCAGAAAACATCCTATGATGAAGGTGACGCTGATAACGGTATTGATCTCAATCCCCATCAGCTTAGCCGTTTGAAAATCCTTGGACACAGCCCGCATTGCCATTCCGATCTTGGTTTTCTTAATGATCGCCATAAGAATGATCAATGCCCCGATCGTAATGATCGGTGTGATGAAGGTAACCACCGAAGTGGAAACCTCTCCGAAAGTCAAGGTTTTGTTCAATACCGGAATTGCCGGATACTGCTTCGGCAGTGCCGAAAACAGGTACGTCGCCAGATTCTGCAGCAGGAAGGACACTCCGATCGCCGAAATCATGATAGACATTCTCGGCGAGGACCTCAGCGGCGAATACGCAAGTTTTTCGATGAGAAGGCCAAGAAGTATCGTGCTTATGATCACGATACTCGCAGAGATATACCAGGGTATCATGAAATCAACCATGGCAAAGATCATGAAGTAAGCCGCCATCATAAAAATATCGCCGTGAGCGAAGTTGATCAGGCGCAGAATGCCGTATACCATTGTATACCCGATTGCGATGAGGGCATATATCCCGCCGATTGAAATGCCTGCCAGACAGTATTGTAAAAATGCTGTTGTAGTCATTATATATTTGCCTCCTAGATTAAATATTTATTCAATTTGTAAAGATATATCAAGCACACAGCTTGACACATCTTTGCAAACTGCAGAAACAGCGGTGGGAGGTCGATAAACCCCCCGCCGCATCGTCGTGCATTATTCACAGAAATTTCCGCGTCAAGCCTTCCTAGGCCTGCTGCTGTTATTCTACTGTCTGAGTCTTTATGAACTTGAATTCCTTGCTTGTTACGGATTCTTCCGTAACCGTCTTGATATAGGCGGTATCCTTGATCGCATCGCCGTTATCGTCGAAGGAAATCTTTCCGGTAACGCCATCAAAGCTTGCCTTTGCAAGAGCGTCACGGATCATCATGGAATTCAGTTCCCCACCGCTTCCGTCCAGGGACTGAAGAGCGGTGTAAATAGCCATATACGCATCATATCCGAGAGCGGAAACCGCTGCAACGGTATCGGTATTGGCATTGTAAGTTATATTCTTCGGATCTGAATTCAGATATGCCTTGAAGTCAGCTACAAATTTTGCAGCTACAGGGTTGCTGGTGTCATTTTCATCAAAGAAAGTTGACAATGCAACGCCAACGGAATCCTTTGAAATGATCGTTGCATTTTCCCATGTATCACCGGCAAGTACCTGTGCATTGATTCCATTTGCCTTGATCTGGGGCAGAATCAAAGTTGCGGTGGTGATGGAAGAAGGAGCGAATATAACGTCCGGATTTGCTCTCTTGATCGATGTCAGGATCGCATTGAAATCCGACTCGTTTGTCTGATAGGTTTCATCTGCAACAATCGTTCCGCCCTGGTCTGCAAATGCTTTTTTGAAGTAGCCTGCAAGACCTGTGGAATAGTCGTCGCCGTTCTGACTGATGACCGCAGCGTTCTTATAGCCCTGCTCGGTAGCGTATGTTGCCATTACAGTACCCTGGAACGGGTCGAGGAAACATACTCTGAAGTAAATGTCATTTCCGAGAGTAACCTGAGGATTTGTGCAGGATGCGCCTACCGCAGGAACGCCTGCATCAGCAAAAGTCTGGCTTGCAGCAATCGATACGCCTGAGCCATAGGAGCCGATCACAGCGACTACGCCCTGGGAGATCAGTGACTGTGCAGCTGTTACGGCAGCAGTCTTATCGGACTGGTTGTCAACTTCGACCAATTGGATTTTGTACTCTTTTCCATCGATCGTTACAGTAGGAGCTACG
Organism: uncultured Bacillota bacterium; assembly: GCA_946408315.1. Taxonomy (GTDB): domain Bacteria; phylum Bacillota; class Clostridia; order Peptostreptococcales; family Anaerovoracaceae; genus Anoxybacterium. The sequence goes on from CAMJRV010000170.1 coordinate 5,753, forward strand.
GTATTGGCAAAGCGGGCTCCAAGAACTTCCTGCATTCCGCCGCCGCCGTTCTCACCTGTGGTTGGTTCGAAAACGCCGATCTTGATCGTATCGCCTTCTACAGCGATGCTCTTGACTGCGGAGTTATCTGGTGTTTTCTCATCAGCAGCTCCGCCGCCGCAGCCTGTCAGA
>CAMJRV010000171.1 GCA_946408315.1 uncultured Bacillota bacterium
ATTCTTCCGGAAATGACAGGGAGCTGAAAAATCAGATCAAGCGGTTTCTGTTCCGTGAGCTTCAGCGTCATACGGGAGAAACTCCCGATTGGGGCACGCTGACCGGTGTGAGGCCGGTCAAGCTGGCAGGGGAACTGTTGTTGCGGTATGGCACCGTGGAACGGGCAGAGGAAGCGCTTCTTCAGGAATATTACCTCACGGAGGAAAAGGCCCGGCTCCTGATGGATATCGTCACATATCAGAAGAGGATTTTAAACACAAGTCCGGCGGAGGCGGTGGGCTTGTATGTTGGAATTCCATTCTGTCCGACCAGATGTGTCTATTGCTCCTTTCCCTCCAACCAGGGAAAAGAACAGGACATTTCATCGTATCTGACGGCGCTGCACCGGGAAATCTCCTATACCGCGGAGAAGATGAAGGAAAAGGGCTGGTATCCCGAGACGGTCTATATCGGAGGAGGAACTCCCACGACCTTGACGGCAGAACAGTTGGACGAGCTCCTCGGCCATGTCGTGTCGGAGTTTGATCTGACACGTTTGAGAGAATTTACGGTAGAGGCAGGACGGCCGGATACGATCACGTCGGACAAGCTCCGTGTAATAAAGGAATATGGGGTGCAGCGCATCAGCATCAACCCCCAGTCCATGAACGAGGCGACCCTTGCAGCGATCGGAAGGAAGCACGGCCCGGAAGAGATCGGGGAGGCATTCCGGCTGGCAAGAGAAGCCGGTATTCCGATGATCAACGCCGATGTAATCGCGGGGCTTCCGGGGGAGAACCCGGAGGATTTCGTCCATACGCTGGAACGAGTGCTTGCATTCGCTCCGGAAAACATTACCGTCCATACCCTGGCCCTGAAGCGGGCCTCAAAATTGAAGGAGATAGACGGCGAATACAACTATAAGCAGGGGAAACAGGTAAGAGCCATGCTTGACCGGGCAAAGGAAATGCTTTCCCGGGCGGGATATGAGCCCTATTATTTATACAGACAGAAGCAGATGACAGGAAACTTTGAAAATGTGGGCTATGCCAGGGGAAATACGGCGGGGATCTACAACATCCGCATCATGGAGGAAGCCCAGACTATCATCGCCCTTGGCGCCGGAGGGATCTCGAAGGCCTACTATCCAGGAGAAAACAGGCTGGAGCGGGTCGCCAACGTTTCCAATTACCAGCTCTATATCGAGCGGCTGGATGAAATGCTGCAGAGAAAAGAAGCGAATTTATTTGTAGGAGGCAAAGAATGTTAACGAACGCACCAAAAGGAACAAAGGACATCCTTCCCAGTCAGGTGTACAAATGGCATTATGCGGAGAACGCATTCCGGGAAGCATGCGACAGATATGTGATGAAAGAGATCAGAACTCCGGTTTTTGAACATACGGAACTGTTTGCCAGAGGAGTAGGCGACACGACGGATATCGTCGAAAAGCAGATGTATACCTTTGAAGATTACGGGAAGAGGAGCATTACCCTGAAACCGGAAGGGACCTCTCCGGTGGTCCGCGCTTTCGTGGAACACAAGCTTTATGCCGAGGTGCAGCCATCTAAATTTTATTATATCATACCGTGCTTCCGCTATGAAAAGCCCCAGTCGGGAAGGCTGAGGGAATTCCACCAGATGGGAATCGAAATTTTCGGGACAGACAATATGATGGCAGATGCCGAGGTCATCGGCTTTGCTTCCGACTTTTTAAAATCCATGGGCATCGACGATCTGGAGCTCCGCATCAACAGCATCGGCTGCCCGGAATGCAGAGAAACCTACCGGAACGCGCTGAGAGCTTTTCTCGCGGATAAATACGATGCTCTGTGCGAAACCTGTAAAGGCCGTTACGACCGGAATCCGATGCGTATCCTCGACTGCAAGTCTCCGGAATGTCAGACTCTCGTCCAGGGCGCGCCGATGATGCTGGATTATCTCTGCGACGATTGCAAGATCGCCTTTGATGATCTGAAAAAGAACCTGGACGCTATGGAAATCGAGTATATCGTCGATCCGGGCATCGTAAGAGGGCTGGACTATTATACGAAAACGGCTTTTGAATTCGTTTCCAACAAGATCGGAGCTCAGGGAACGGTGTGCGGCGGAGGCCGTTACGACCACCTGATCGAGGTCATCGGAGGCCCGCCGATTCCCGGCGTAGGCTTCGGACTCGGCATCGAGCGGCTGCTCATGATCATGGAGGCGTCGGGATGTGAAATTCCCGAACCGGCGCAGCTGGACGTCTTCATCGCGGTCATGGGAGAACGGGCGAAGCTCTTCGGACTTTCGCTGATGCGGGAGTTGAGAAATCAAGGCGTAAAAGCCGAGATGGACAGCCTGGGGAGAAATATAAAGGGTCAGTTCAAATATGCCGACCGGCTTGCGGCAAAGTATACGATCGTAATCGGTGACAACGAGCTGGATCAGAGCATGGTCTCTATAAAAAACATGAAAACTTCGGAGCAGAAGCAGGTATCCCTTGGAGATATCCTGAAAGAAATTATACAATAATAATTAGCGATTAAGTTTGCGCAGATAATTTTTCGTAAGACGCGAAACGGCGAGCAAGCAGGAAGCGCACGTATCTAAATATACGTAAGCGACTGCGAACGAGCCAGTGACAATGTATTACGGAAAATTGGCAAGCAAGGGAGGATCAGGATGGAAAACGTATTAAAAAGAACCCATATGTGCGGTGTTTTGACAGGAAAGAATATTGATGAGAGGGTAGTGCTCAACGGCTGGATTCAGAAGAGAAGAAACCTGGGCGGCCTGATTTTCTGCGATCTGAGGGATAAGACTGGAATCGTCCAGATCGTGTTCAACGATACGATTCCCGAAGAGCTGTTTCAGACGGCGGACAGCCTCAGAAGCGAGTATGTGGTGGGAGTCAAAGGGATTGTCAAGGAGAGACAGTCCAAGAATAAGGAGCTTCCTACGGGGGATATCGAGGTCTTTGTAGACGAACTGAAAATTTATTCGGAAGCGGATACTCCGCCGATCTATATTAAAGACGACGACGACGTATCGGAAAATCTGAGACTGAAATACCGCTATCTGGATTTGAGAAAACTGAAGATGCAGAGAAATCTCGCCTTCCGTCATCAGATCGCTCATATTACGAGAGAATATTTCGACAGCGAGGGCTTTACGGAAGTGGAGACTCCGATTCTCTGCAAGCCTACGCCGGAAGGCGCAAGGGACTATCTCGTTCCGAGCCGCGTAAATCCGGGCCAGTTTTACGCGCTGCCTCAGTCGCCGCAGCTTTTTAAGCAGCTCTTGATGGTCAGCGGTACGGACCGGTATTATCAGATTGCAAAGTGCTTCCGGGACGAGGATCTGAGAGCTGACAGACAGCCGGAATTCACCCAGATCGACCTGGAAATGTCCTTCGTCGATGTGGACGACGTCATCGAAGTGCAGGAGGGTTTCCTGAAGAAGCTCTTCAAAGAGCTCATGAATACCGACATTTCGCTCCCTCTGCCCAGATACCCATATAAAGAGGCGATGGAACGGTTCGGCAGCGACAAGCCCGATACCCGTTTCGGCTTTGAACTGAAATCTCTGAATGAAACCGTGAAGGACAGCGAATTTCAGGTATTTGCCAATGCGCTGGCCGCCGGCGGCGATGTGAGAGGCATCAATATTGAAGGCGCCGCTGAGAAGTTCAGCAGAAAAGACATCGATAAAATGCAGGATGCCATCAAACATTTCGGGGCAAAGGGTCTCGTGTGGATCAAGATCGGAGAGACCGAGACGACCTCTTCCATCAGCAAGTTCTTTACGCCGGAAAAGATGAAAGAAATCACCGACGTATTCGGCGGGAAGGCGGGAGATCTGATCCTCATCGTTGCCGACAAGGCGAAGGTGGTCTTCGACAGCCTTGGCTTCCTGCGCAGAGATCTGGCCGGAAAGCTGGATCTCCTGGATGACAGCCAGTTTAACCTGCTTTGGGTGGTCGACTTCCCGCTCTTTGAGCGTGACGACGAGACGGGGGAATACTCCGCCATGCACCATCCGTTTACTTCCCCGAGACTGGAGGACGTTCCCATGCTCGACACCGCTCCGGGAGAGGTAAGGGCGAGAGCCTACGATATCGTTTTGAACGGCGTTGAACTGGGCGGCGGCAGCATCAGAATCCATGACAGCAATCTGCAGAAGAAGATGTTTGAGGTGCTCGGCATGTCCGATGAAACCGTCAAAAATAAATTTGGCTTCCTGCTGGAAGCGTTCCGTTATGGGACTCCGCCTCACGGCGGCCTTGCTTACGGCCTGGATCGGCTGGTCATGCTTCTCTCGGGAGAACACAGCATCAGAGAGGTGATGGCGTTCCCGAAAAACCAGGCTGCAATGGATCTGGTCAGCGAGGCGCCTACCGTCGTTTCGGAAGATCAGCTCGAGGAGCTGGGGATTTGTGTTAAAGAATCATGAAAAGAATTGGAATCATAGGCGGGACCTTTGATCCGGTCCATTACGGTCACCTCATCCTGGCGGAACAGGCCAGGGTTGAGGCTTCTCTCGACGAGGTGATCTTTATGCCGGCAATGGTCCAGCCATTCAAACTGAATCACAAAACCGCAGGGGGAGACCACCGGTATGCCATGCTTCAGGAAGCGACTGCCGGGAACCCCCACTTTTCGGTATCCAGAATGGAACTGGATAAGCCGGAAATTTCCTATACGATTCACACATTGAAAGACTGCAAAGCGTCGTTCGGAGCAGAAGCGGAGCTCTTTTTCATCATCGGTACCGACGCCTTTTTGAATCTTGAAAAATGGTATGCGGCGGAAGACCTGATCGAGGGCTTTTCCTTCGTCATCGGAACGAGGCCGGGCTATAAGGAACAGGAGCTTGCGTCCCTCATTGAACGGCTCAAAGCGCAATATGATGCGAGTATCATTGAAATCAACAACTCCGAGGTGGAAATCTCCTCTACCGACATCAAAAACCGGGTCAGGGAAGGGAAGAGTATCAAGTATCTGCTTCCGGAGGGTGTAGAAGAATATATTTACAAAAACAAGCTGTATATGGTAGTATAGTTTAGTATGCAATGGACGGATAAGAATCGGTTAATTGAATATATCGAAAATCAGATGACGGAAAAACGGCGAAACCATACGTATGCGGTGGCGGAAGAAGCGAAGAAGCTTGCACGGCGATACGGAGAGGATCTGGAAAGAGCCGAGCTTGCCGCTCTTTTCCATGACCTTTTTCGCGGAGTGACGGAAAAGGCGCTCAACGGATATGTCAGACAGCTGGGGCTTCCTTCCTCTTACCTGAACAACGCCAACCTGGCCCACAGTAAAATCGCAGCATATCTTATGGAACGGGATTACAAAATAGAGGATCGGGACATGATCAATGCAGTAAGCTTTCATACTACTGGCAGAGCAAATATGTCCCGACTGGAGAAGATCATCTACCTCGCCGACGCCATCGAACCCGGCAGAGCCTATCCCGGGATTGAAGAACTGCGGGAACTGGCCTACGAGGACCTGGACAGGGCCTGCCTGAAATCGCTGGAGCATTCCATCGATTATGTAACGTGCCGGGGCCTTTATCTCGATCAGGATACGGTAAAGGCGAGGGATTACTTGATAGATACGATTGAGCGACGCGAAAGCGCCGGTCAGAATGTGAATGAAGGAGAATGGGAATGAATAACAAGGATATTGCATTGAAGGCAGCGGCTGTCTTAATGAAAAAGAAGGCTTTGGACGTAACGGTCATCGACATTGCGGAAAAATCCTCCTTTGCGGATTATTTTGTCATCGCGTCGGGCGGTACGGAACGGCAGGTGGGAACTCTGGCCGATGAAATCGAAGATCAGTTTGCAAAAGAAGGGATTCTGACGAAAAGTGTGGAGGGAAAGAATACTTCCGGCTGGATTCTGATGGATTACGGAGACGTCATCATCAATATATTCAC
>CAMJRV010000172.1 GCA_946408315.1 uncultured Bacillota bacterium
AAAAGTATTCCACCACCGGAGTTTGAGGTGTAATGGGGTACGCCGCCACCACACCGGGCCTCGACATGGCCGCGCCGATCGCCGCAGCCATGTTTCCGTTTAAAATCTCAACCTTCTGCATTATCTCTCCTCCTCCGGTATCAAGTCGATTGCTCTTTTCGGACACTCGTGGGCGCAGACAGCGCAGCCCTTGCAGTAATCATACGTTATGATAAACTTTCCTTCGATTTTTCGGATCGAATTCACGGGGCAGTAAAGCAGGCAGATGCCGCACCTGCTGCATTTGTCCTGGTCGATCAAAGGCCGCTGCGTCCGCCAGTCTCCCGTGTTTAAAACGTGAATCCCATCGGTTCCGATGGGCACGATATGCTTGCTCTTATATTCCATGCCGCCGCCTTTCTATCATTCAAAACTATAGATTTCTACCGCTTCATAACCCCTTTTCAGGGCCTCGACGTTTTTTTCACCCCAAAGCTCCGCAACCTTTTCCGCCACATAATCGAGCCCGACGATCCCGGACGCTTTGCAGAACGCACCCAGCATGACGGTATTGGTGATCGGCTTTCCGAGAAGCTCCAGCGATATGGCGGTCGCATCCACGAGGGCCAGCGTCTTCACTTTGGAAGGGACCCGGAAATCGTCTTTGCTCTGCTTCGTGTTCAAAACCAGCAGGCCGCCCTCCCTCATGCCTTCAAATACATTGACGGCGTTCATGATCGTCGGGTCGAGTACCACCACGATGTCCGGATTGTATACCCTGTTCTTGGCCCGGATCGGCTCTTCGCTGATCTTTAGAAAGGCCGTCACCGGCGCCCCCTGCCGCTCAAAGCCGAAAAAAGGGATCGAGTTTCCATATTTGCCTTCCTTTACGGCGGCATAAACCAGAACCTCGGCGGCTTTCACACAGCCGAGGCCCCCTCTTCCATGTAATCTTATTTCCTTCAACTATGTAACCTCCTATTTAGACTGTTCCCGATACAGATATCGCCCGTCCGGTCTTTCCGCGACACAGCTTCCGTTTTCCGCAACGATTTTCCCGCCCTTCACGGTAAGCACCGGCCAGCCTTTCAGCCTTTTCCCTTCATATAAAGAGAAGTCGGATCTGGAACCGCACTCGTCCGCCCTGACCTCCTTTTCCAGGTTCAGATCAAGGATGACGGCGTCGGCGTCGCTGCCCGGAAGCAAGGTCCCTTTGCGAGGATAGACTCCGAAAATTTCCGCCGGTCTTTTTGTCATCAGACCGATGACCAGCTCCAAGGGGATGCCTCTTTTTACGACGCCTTCATGAAGAGTCACCGGCAGATGGGTGCCGATTGCCGGATAACCGGGCATCGTATCCCAAATCGCAGCGTCAATGTTTTTTTCCGCTCTGGTCAAGGTGACGTTGTCGGTCCCGATGGTGTCGACGATCCCGTCCGAAACGGCATTCCACAGAGCTTCCACATCTTCCGGGTCCCGGAACGGCGGTTCCATTTTGATCTGGTTGTTTCCGGCCCCCGCCCTGGTAATCGACAGGTAAGGGCTGGTCGTTTCGATATGGATATATTTGCTTCTCTGCTTGATCTTTCTCAGTTTATCCATCGCCTGTTTCGATGAGATATGCACAAAGTAAACCGGAGTACCGCTTTTTTCCGCCAAAAAGGAAAGCCGAATCACCGCCTCTTCTTCGGCCATGCTTGGGTGAGTTTCCGTCCAATCCTGTATGGTGGCCTGATTGCCCTTTTCTTCTTTTACAATGCGGTTGGCGCGCCGGATGAGGTCCCTGTTCTCCGCATGAGTGCAAAGGATGCACTTTTTATCGGACTTGTTAAGCTCGCCCAAAACATCCATGATGAAGCCGTCGTCCACATCGCCGATCATGCCGGGAATGCCGTTCATATAGACTTTAAACGACGTGACGCCCAGATGCTCGATGTAATCCCCGATCTCCCTCCTCTGTTCATCGGTGCCGATTACCAGATGAGGTATGATATCGATGAAGGAGGTTCTGTCGATTTCCTCTGCGATGCCCGGAAATGTGGAGAAATGAGATTTCTCTCCTCCCAAATAGCAGCCTGCCGTCGTGACGCCGCCGATCAGGGCGGATCTCGTCTCCGTCTCAAGCTCTTCCCGAATCGGTGCAAAGAGGCCCAGGTGGATATGCGGATCGATGATCCCGGGAACCACAAACTTTCCTCCGGCGTCCACCGTCCTCGCGGCCTTTATCCCGGGAATATCCCCGAGAGAATGTACCTTGCCGTCCTTCATGTAAAGGTTCGTTTGAAAGATACCGTTACCCGGGAGCACGACGCTTCCGTCTACGATCGCAAGGTCAACCTGGGGGGCCTCCGGCAAGCGCCCAGACCCCGGCAAGCCGGAAAGGCGGCCTGGCTCCGGCGGCCCGCCGATTCCGGAAGATCCCGGCGCGGCAAAGAAATTCAGCTTGCCGCTGATCTCTTTTAACAGGGCTACCGTTTCCGACTCTGCTGCGGCCGCCGTTTTCGATTCTGCTGCGGCCGCTGTTTCCGACCCTGTTATGGCTTCCGGCTCCGTTCCTTTTGCCGCCGCGCCGGAATTCCTTGCTGCTCCGGTCATACTATTCTGTTTTTTGATATAATCCGAAAAGATATCGTTGCTCATATCATTCTCTTCCCTCTATGGATTCCAATACCTCTATGACGGTTTCCCTGGCATTCCGCACTTCGGATTCCGTCCCGGAGATATACATCCTGCCATATCTCCCCACCGGATCAAACGTGATGATCTTCGTCATCGAGCTCTTTTCCGCCTCGTTGACCGCAATACTGATGTAAGCCGCAGGCTCCACTTCCAGTATGAACAGGGTTTCCCCCGGCACGACGATGGAACCGTAGCGATTGTCCCGATTGATCAACTGCGCCTGATACGGGTCCACGTTGGAAATGATCTGCTCCGACACGATCCTCGGCTTTCTTCTGTCGCTTATGGTCTTCCCGCATGCGGAAAGAATCGCCTGTCCCGCCTGTTTCAGCTCCTCCGGCATAAAGGAATGCAGCTCCAACTCTCCGTATTCCCTTTCCACGATCTGAAATCCGGGCTTGGCGTTGGCCTGCTTTAACGCTACATTCAAAAGCTCGTAAACCGCGCTTCCCGGCGCCAGCTCGATATAAAGCTGACACATTCCCGCCAGGGCGATGTCGCCTTTGACGACGGTGCCGGTTATCGCTGCGTACTGGGGCTGCATACTGTCTATGATAATAAACGTTCTGAGATCCATTTCTTCGATCATAAGCTGTCTTTCACCTCCTGATAATGGCGCTTTCCTTGGGAGCTCGCCATATCTTATTTAAAAGTGAGGAATGTTTCGATTTCCTGATCCGGGCGCGCGATGACGTGGACGGAGACGACTTCTCCGACTCTCTGCGCTGCAGCCGCCCCGGCGTCAACGGCGGCTTTCACCGCGCCTACGTCGCCTTCGATCACTACGGTAACAAGGCCGCCTCCGATGCTTTTCTGTCCCACGAGCTCAACGTTAGCCGCTTTCGCCATGGCGTCCGCAGCCTCGATCGCCGCAACCAGACCTCTCGTTTCAATAAAACCCTTTGCAACCATTTTTCTTTCCTCCTGTTTCCTATTCAAAATTATCATTTTAACTCTTTATCATGATGATCCACGATGCCGACGATTACGGCATCCACCGGCAGATCCTGCGTTTCCAGCCCGTGCTTTGCATTTTGCCCTGTCGTCACCAGGACCACCTCTCCGATACTGCAGCCGATCACATCCACCGCGACGAAGATGTCATCCGCCGCCTTTCCGCTCTTTTTCAGTTTCTGCACCGTAACCAGGCTCAGGCCGCTTAACTTTTTATTTTTAATCGTTGAAACACATTTTCCCTGAACGACACATATGTACATCGGGGATCACCTACTTTCCTCTCAGCATTGCACTGATCATATCCAGCGCGTAGTCGATCTCATCCTTTGTGGAATAGAAATGCGGCGCGATTCTGATCACATCTCCTCTTCCCGAGCCTATGATATTCCGTTTCCGAAGTTCCGCCTCCATATCATGGGAATTGATCTTATGGGAACAGATGATGGCAGTCGTTCCACCCTTTTTGCTGACATCAAAGGGACTGATCGTCGTGAGCTCCCTGTCCAGACAGCCTTTCAGGGAATAGGCACTGAGCATGTCGATCCGGTCCTTGATTTTTTCGACTCCCACCTCGTTGATGATAGAAAGACCTGCCCTTGCGGCATAAGCGTTCAGGATCGGCTGAGTCCCTGTGTCAAGCCGGCTGGCCGTATCCGACCAGTCATTGTATCTGGTCTGGAACAGGAACGGATTTGTCTGACCGAACCAGCCTGTAACCGTCGGCTTGAACTTTGAAACGAGATCCTTGTTGATATAGAGGAACGCGATCCCGGGAATGCCGCACAGGTATTTGAGACAGCCTGACGTAACCATGTCGATGTTCATTTTCTTGACATCCAGCGGCTCCGTCCCCAGACATTGATAAGCGTCCACCAAAATCAGCGAGCCCTTGCGGTGCGCGATCTCCGCAATTTTCGCGACATCCTGCTTGAATCCGTTCAGATAATATACCTGAGTTATGGACGTGATCAGCGTATCTTCGTCGATATGCTTTTCATACTCCTCGATATCGATCTGGTGGTTCTCATTGACGGCGATAAAGTCTACCTTTGCGCCATACCGCTGATTAGCCAGCCAGATATAATCCACCGTCGGGAACTCGGCGTCGGTGACTACAACCTTTTTCCGCTTACCGCTATAGTCCAGCGAGTTTGCAACCGAGGAAACCGCTTCGGAGACGCAGGAGCTGACTGCGATTTCGCTTGGTTCTGCGTTGATCAGCTTTGCAAATTCCGCCTTCGCCAGATTTACCTCCTCTACCCAGGAGTCCCAGTCCATTCCCACTGTCAGCCAGTTTTCCAGATAATCCTCAATGGCATTCCGGACACGGATAGACTGTGCGCTCTGGGAACAGTTTCCCAGGTGTGCAGTCGTCTTCAGAATCGGAAATTCTGATCTCCATCTCTCAATCTCCTGATCGGAGGCCAAGCCTTTATATGCCGGGGCGATAATCTGGTTTCTGACGGCGAAATCCCGGTTTGGAAGACCTGGATTTTTGTCCTCCCTCACAGTATTTCTGACTTCAGGAGTTCGGATTCCGGAACTTTTGCTTTCGGAACTGATTTCTTCCGTCCCGCTTTTTACGCTGAACTTGATCCCCCGACGATCCGCCGTTTCCTTTGCAATTGAGGTAAGAACGTCTTCCCTGTTGATATAGATCACCTTTTCCCCTCTGGAAAAGCAATCCTCAACATCCTTTGCCGTATAAAACTTCTTCACTTTTTTCTTTCCTTTCCTCAAATTTTTAGATCAGATACGGTCCGATCCCCTATTCCGCCTTCTGCAAAAAGATCTCCAGCAACCCATTGCTCGGCCTTGGGATCACATGAACGGAAACCAGCTCTCCAACCCTTTGGGCCGCTTCTGCTCCCGAGTCCACGGCAGCCTTTACCGCTCCCACGTCTCCTTTGATAATGATTGTGACGTAACTGCTTCCGATCCCGATCTGCTGGACAATTTCCACATTCGCCGCTTTTGACATTGCATCGGCGGCTTCCACATTGGCAACAAATCCCTTGGTTTCAATAAAACCATATGCACTCATCTTTCCTTCCTCCATTTCATAAAAGAGTAAAAACAATATTTGGTTTTACTTTATCAGGAACAACGGCGGCATTCTGTAAATTACTTTACGTTTTAGGAAATAATTTCAACCCAATCAAAAACCCCGTTCCATTACGACGCCGTTCGGGCGCCGGTGAAACAGGGTCTTTGGTCAGACTCCTCTTTACCAGAGATTATTTTTTGTCATGTAAGGCTTGCATTTTAATTCTTCCGTATTTTCGTACAGATCTCTTG
>CAMJRV010000173.1 GCA_946408315.1 uncultured Bacillota bacterium
TCATCGCACTGATACTGATAATACCTATTTTATATAGATACAGATATAAGGAGGAAAATTATATGAAAAGAGTTCAAACCATCGGGATCTCGCTCGTCATCGCACTGATACTGAGCACTGCAAATTCTTTTGCATGTACCGGCGTCTATGTGGGAAAGGATGCAAGTACGGACGGAAGCATCCTGATTGCAAGGAGTGAAGACCAAAGCACCGGCGCCTACAATAAGCTGTTCTTCACAGTTCCCCGCATTGAAAATCAGCCAGGGCGCACAATGGACGACCCGATCAACGGGTTCTCTCTACCCCTTCCGGCCACCACGTTCCAATATATGGTCCTGCAGGATTACACCGAAGGGGATGACGGGCCCTATCCTGCATCCTGTGTCAACGAATATGGCGTAACCGTCATCGGAACCGTCTCCGCCAGCCCAAAGGAGGAAGTGCTGAAGGTCGATCCCTTTGTGGACGCCGGACTTCGGGAAGCGGTCCTGCCCGCTGCGGTAGACTGCTCTGTGAAGACAGCGAAGGAAGGCGTGGCGCTCCTGACCTCCATCGTCGATAAATACGGCTCTGCCGAAGGCAATATCGTCTTTATCGGCGACCAAAAGGAAGCCTGGATCGTGGAAATTTACAGCGGACACCAGTGGTGTGCCCAGAAAATGCCTTCCGACAAAGTCGCCGTATTTGGAAATCAATTCATGATCGGCTATGTGAATCCTGCGGATACCGAGAATGTCATGTACTCCAAGGAACTGTTCTCATTAGCCGATAAAAACGGCTGGACCACTAAGATCGACGGAAAGGTCAGCCTGGCAGCCACCTACGGCGAACCTCTGGACGACTACTCAAATATGAGGACCTGGGGCGGTCACTACCTGCTGGCCCCATCTACCGCAGGGACCTATGATTCAAAAAAATATTACGATTTATTCTATAAGCCCGACAAGAAAGTATCCGCACTGGATGTTATGAATGTGGAACGGTTCCGCTACGAAGGCACTCCTCTGGATGTCACCCTTCCCGGCAACGCCGACCTTCGCGTCATCGGCGTGGAACGCTCCTCCGATATCCATCTTGCGCAGATCAGAGATAATTATCCGGCAGCGATCTCAACAATTCAATGGCTGTGCATGGGCAATGCGGAACACTCTGTCTTCCTGCCGGCCCTGAACAACATCACCGATACCAATAAGGCTTACAAGGTCGACACTTCCTCCTATGATCCGAGCAGCGCCTACTGGAAGTTCAAGAGGATCGACGCCCTCTCCGAACAAAACCGAAAATACTATGGTCAGGGAGCGAGAGACTGCTGGAGCTATTATGAAAATACGATGTACGACCGAATGATCAACACCGAATGGAATAAGATCGCCGATTTGTATCAGAAGGATCCGAAGGCGGCAGCGGCCTATTCCACCAAGCTCGCCGACACGATGACCCGGCAGGCGATGGACCAGTCCGACCAGATGTTCAACGCCCAGCTCACCTATATCATGGATTACACCGGCCATAAGCCGAGCAAACAGATGATTCCCTTCGAAGCCTCCGTTCCTCTGCGCTATGCAGCGGACAACGCGGGCTACACGCTGAATTGGGCCGGAAAAGATCAACCGCTCACCCTGACTAAGGGCAGCACCGTCTATACCGTCACGATCGGCAGCACGGACTATACGGTTAAAACGGGAACTTCCGCGGAAACCAAGGCTGCTATGTCACAGGCGCCAACGGTTTTCAACGGCTCCACCTTCGTGCCGCTCAGCTTCGTAAAAGGACTGAAATAAATAAGAACGGGGCGCCCTTCACTGGCTGAAAGGCGCCCCTCTATGTCATTTCTCTATTATGATTTCACGATTCTGATTCCCTGAGGAGTATCCTCCAAGGTGATTCCTCTCGCTTTCAGGATATCTCTGATCTCGTCGGCTCTGGCGAAATTCTTCGCCTTTCTCGCCGCCTGACGCTCGTCGACAAGCTGCTGAATCTCGTCGTCAATGCCGCCTTCCTCCTCGTTTTCCCGCAAAAGTCCCAGCACGCCGGTCAGTTCATCCAGCAGCTCCAGGCATTTCCGGACAAATTCCTCCGATACCCCGTCCTTTGCGGCGGTATTGATCTCTTTAATCAGCTCAAATACCGCGCTGATGGCGTCCGCCGTATTCAGGTCGTCGTCCATGGCGGCGATAAACTTCTCACGGTATTTCGCCAGCCCTTCAAATAGCTCTGCTTCCGCTTCCGACATGCTGCCAGTGCCATGCTCCGCCAGATGCTTCAGGTTGTTCTTCGCATTCTGCATCCTCGCCAGAGCGTTTTTGGACTGGTCCATCAGCTCCCGGCTGAAGTTGATGGGGCTTCTGTAATGTCCGGAGAGAAGGAAAAAGCGGATCACCTCGCCGTCATAATCCTTCAGGATATCCCTTACGGTGAAGAAGTTGCCTTTTGACTTGGACATCTTCTCATTGTCGATGGTGATGTAGCCGTTATGCATCCAGTAGTTGGCGAAGGGCTTCCCCGTATGCGCCTCCGTCTGGGCGATTTCATTTTCGTGATGGGGGAAAGTCAGGTCCTGGCCTCCTGCGTGAATATCGATCGTCTCGCCGAGATACTTGGTGGACATCACCGAGCACTCAATGTGCCAGCCCGGTCTTCCCAAGCCCCACGGAGACTGCCATGCCAGCTCATCTTCCACCTTCTGAGCCTTCCAAAGGGCAAAGTCCAGCGGGTCCTGCTTCTTTTCCTCCACCTCGATACGGGCGCCGGATTCCAGATCCTCGATATTCTGCTTGGAAAGCTTTCCGTAATCTTCAAACTTTCTCGTGCTGTAATAGACGTCTCCGTCCTTCTCATAAGCGTAGCCTTTATCGATGAGGTCGGAAACGAAGGCGATGATCTCGTTCATGTTCTCCGTCACCTTCGGGTGCACCGTCGCCTTTTCCACGTTGAGCGCCTTGGCGTCCTTATAATATTCCTCGATGTACTTCTCGCTGATCTCTCCCGCCGTCACTCCCTCTTCTCTGGCCTTGTTGATGATCTTGTCGTCAACGTCGGTAAAGTTCTGAACAAATTTGACGTGCTTGCCGCGATATTCCATGTATTTCCGCAGGGTGTCAAAGACGACGAAGGGTCTCGCGTTGCCGATATGAAAATAGTTATAAACGGTCGGACCGCATACATAAATTTTCAGCTCTTTTTCATCGATCGGTATAAACTCTTCTTTTTTTCTGGTCAATGTGTTGTATATCTTCATTCTGCTTCCTTTCTCCCAGTCTCTTTCAATACGTTTTCAAGAATCAGGGTCTCCTTAGCGTCCAGCTCCCTCAGCCGGTTTTCAAGCATAACGATACGTCTGCGCAGACATTCCAGTTCTACGGCGATCGGGTCCGGCAGATCCGTCTGATTCAGATCCTGGAGCTTGTTTCCGCCCCTTCTCACGATCTTGCCCGGAATGCCAACCACTGTGCAGTTCGGAGGAACCTCCTCCAGCACTACGGAACCGGCTCCGATCTTGGAGTGATCTCCGACCTTGAAGGGTCCGAGAACTTTTGCGCCGGAGCTGATGACGACATCGTTGCCTATAGTCGGGTGCCGCTTTCCGGTATCCTTTCCCGTCCCTCCCAGAGTGACCGCCTGATAAATCGTCACATCATCGCCGATCTCGGCAGTTTCGCCGATCACAACAGCCATGCCGTGATCGATAAAGCATCTTCGTCCGATGGTCGCACCGGGATGAATCTCGATCCCCGTGAAGAACCGCGCAAACTGTGAGATCAACCTGGCGATCAGCTTCAGATTATGCAGGTAGAACCAGTGCGCCGGTTTATGTAAAATCAGCGCCCAGATTCCGGGATAGCATAAAAGAACCTCAAATCCGGTCCTTGCCGCAGGGTCGCGGGAAAGGACCGCACCGATGTCTTCCTTTATATCTTTAAAAAACGCCATATCAGCATCTCCTTTGGAGGTACCCTCCATTGACAAAATACAACACGCCTGGACAGATGAAATTTGAACGCTAACTACGTTCTCGTCCTCGCGTTACATCCAGTAACGCATCGTCCTGCGGCCTTGTTATCCCTCAAATTTCATCTGCCCAGGCCCTTTAGTATCTAGTGGGGTTTGCAGACGGCAAATTAGTTCGATGACAAGGAAGACGCTTGAAACATAGCGGTTCCTATGTTGATAAGCGGCTGACACGGTCAGCGGGCTAATTTGCCTTTGCAAACCGTGTTGTATCTTGTCAATGGAGGGTATTATACCCATTCTGTCGTTCCCCTAACCGCACCTGAGCAGGAAATGCCCAGCAGGTGACAACAAAAAGTCAGGGCAGGTTCATTACCTGCCCTAAAATTATACTCTATTTTTTCTGTGGAATCAAAAGTTTTTACAAATAATTCATCGGATTCTGCGGAGATCCGTTCTTTCTGACCTCAAAGTGCAGATGATATCCGGTGGCATTTCCGGTGTTCCCTACGGTGGCGATCTTCTCGCCCTTTTTCACCACCTGACCTGTCGCAACGCTGATGGTATCGCAATGCTCATACCATGTTTCCAGTCCGTTTCCGTGGCTCAGCTTTACCGTTTTTCCAGGGCTTCCCGAATTGGTGACCGCGATAACCACACCGTCGTCCGCCGCATAGATCGGTGTACCCTTCGGGTTTCTCAGGTCTACGCCCGTATGCCTTCTGCCTCCACGCGATCCGTAAGCGGAAGAAACTTCAATCCGTCCTACAGGACTTGACAGAACACCGCTTCCGGTAAAGGTGCTGATAGACTTTGTCCCTTTTAAAGCGATCTGATCCTGCGGTTCCGCCGTAACGACGCTATCCAGCTGGGCGGATGCGACGAGAACGCCGTTCTCCTTGGTGAGCTCTGTCCTGACTTCCTTCGTTCCGTAAACGCCGGCCGTCTTGACCTTTACTTCTCCTTTATATAAAACGTCTGTATTTTCGTATACGGTTTTAAAATCAATCTTTTCGTTCGTTGCCACCACTTCTTTGGTCAGCACCGTCACGTAAGGTTTTGTCTGGAAGAGATTGAGCTGCTGTCCGATCTTCAGCTTATTCGGGTCGAATCCGGGATTCGCGCTCTGCAGTTCCGCAGGAGTCATACCATTGGCGATAGCGATATCCCAGATGGTATCTCCGTCCTGAACCGTATAGACCTTCGGCTCCTTGCTTCCTGTAATGATCAGGTTTGTGGCGTCTTCCGGCTTCATGATATCAGCCGCGCTCATCGCCGCATGGGTCACAGCGACGTCTTCCTTAAATCCGGCGCTTACAACCTCCGAACCCTTGGCAAGATAGTGGCTCTTTACGCCTTCCAGAATACTGTCGGCATCCGCCTCCGTCGCTGCGGCTACAACGTTTGTACCGTTGATGCTTACCGCCCAGACGTTTGCCTTACATAAGTCTGCCGACAGGATCAGCTCTTTTAGCTGGCCGTCAGACAGCAGTTCCACTTTTTTGGCCTTCAGGTCCGTCGCTTCCACCGAAATCGCCTTGTCGTCCACGACGATCTCAACGCCGCCAGCATCCTTGGAAAGATCGGATTTGATCTCTTCGATAGCCTGGGGAACCATTTCCGTATCGGTAAGGTATCCCGCATCCTGCCCTGCGATGGTCACCTTGTAAACGTCCGGCCCCGCATTCAGGAACAAAGCGGTGGTGATGACAAGCGCGCCCAGCGCTCCCGCACCGATTCCTATTCGCGTGTTTCTGCTCAGTTTACTTAGCTTTTCAATTCTAAAATCAGTTAGTTGGGTTTTTAAATCAGATAATAAGGGGCTTAGTCGATCCGTTCTAAAGTCAGTTGTTCGGGTTTTGATATCGGATCGTAAGATTTTTAGTTGGTCTGTTGCTTTTTCCGAACGATTCTGTAT
>CAMJRV010000174.1 GCA_946408315.1 uncultured Bacillota bacterium
GCTGTAATTTGAACAGGTTTCGTAGTGCCTTTGGCCGCAGGATTCGCACTGAAAACAGGGAATCAGCGGAAACACGCCGACTCTTCTGCCGTCGGAGGCAACGCCTGAAAACTCGTGCCCGAGTATAATCGGATAGTGATACGCGCCTGTGTAATACACGCGCTGAAGATCAGACGAGCAAATTCCTGCCGCTTTGACGCTGACTAAAATCTCACCGTCCCCCGGAATCGGAGGATCGATATCATCAAAACGCAAATCATTAATTCCGCGTAAAACCCACGCTTTCATCTTCCCTCCACAATTGCCCTGAATCGCTCCAAATCAGCATTTGTCGTTATTTTAAAATTGCGCTCATTCCCTTTGGTAAGGGCAATTTTCATACCGAAGCTGACAGCGATCTCACTGCTTCCGCGAACTGCGGACAGCTCTTCATCCGACAGCCTTTCGTGAATCGCGAGATACTTTTTAAAATCGTAACACTCCGGCGTTTGACCGGCGAACAGCTCATCCCGGTTTAGCGTCGTCGTTATCATTTTTCCGTCTATGCTTTGATACGTCGTATCGGTAACCGGCAAAACAGGAGTCGCCCCGTCCCATGTCAGCGATGCGGCTATCACGCCGCTGATATCTGCCCCGGTGACGAGGGGACGCGCCGCGTCGTGGACCACAACCCGGTCGGGAGCATACTGTTTCAAAAAGAGCAAGCCGTTATAGATAGAATGCTGTCTCGATTTTCCAGGATCAGCAAACAGGAAGCTGCCGAGATTGCCGCGATATTCCTCCGCGATGACAACGCAGATAAGATCAATATCCGCGCATTGCTCAAAGGTTTGTAAGCAATAGGAAATCACCGGTTTGCCGCCAGCCTCAACAAACTGTTTCGGCTTATCGTAACCAGTCAGCCGTTCCCCCTTGCCGCCGGCCAAAATCAATCCCGCATTCATTTACAGCATCCTCTCAGCTCGCACAAAATATCTTTGTACGGCTTCTCTTTGCCAAACAGCGCCGCAGTCCCAAGAACGAATCCCTTCACGCCAAGGGGTGCGAACTTGCGTATGTTCTCGGGCGAGCCGTGACCGTCCCAGTAAACCTCAAATTTATACTTATCGCGAAGGGTCACCAGCTTTTGAATCTTCTCTTCGAGATAGGGCAGGTACGTCTGCCCTGCATTGCCCGGATTTACTCCCATAACGAGTACGCGCTTGACAACATAGAGCAGTTCGAGGATACCTTCGGTCATAAGCCCGGGACTGATCACAATCCCCGGAATCATCCCGGCTTTTACAATCTCTTCAATCGTAGTCGAAACATGATATTCACTTTCCGGATGGACGTAAAGAACGTCTGTGCCAAGCTCGGCAAACATCTCAACATACCGTACCGGCTTGCAGATCATAAGATGAACCTCCACCTTTTTCTTCGTCGCCGACCGTATGTAGCGGAGATCGTGGATACCCATGCCAAAGTTATGCACGAACTCTCCATCCATGATATCGATGTGGAACGAATCTATACCCGCTTGCTCCAGATTCTTAATTTCCGTTTCAAGATGTCCATAGTCCGCACACATCATTGAGGCCGAAAACTTGATATTGCTCATAAACATACTCCCCTAAAATACTCAATCGTCCTTTGTAACCCTTCTTCAAGGGCAATTTTAGGTTCCCAGCTCAGCTTTTCCTTCGCAAGGGAAATGTCAGGCTTCCGCTGTTTCGGATCGTCCTGCGGCAGTGATTCAAATGTGATTTTAGACTTGCTGCCCGTTAATTCGATCACTTTCTCCGCAAGCTCAAGCATCGTAAACTCTCCCGGATTGCCCATATTGCAGGGGCCCATGAAGCCCTGCTCACTTTCCATAAGCCGAATCATTCCGTCAACTAAATCATCGACATAGCAGAAGCTGCGCGTCTGCTTGCCGTCGCCGTAAATCGTGATGTCATCCCCCTTAATCGCCTGCACGATGAAATTGGATACGACACGCCCGTCATCCGGATTCATATTGGGTCCGTAGGTGTTGAAGATCCGTATGACCTTGATGTCCACTCCATTTTGCCTGTGATAGTCGAAGCACAAGGTCTCAGCCGCCCGTTTCCCCTCATCATAGCAGGAACGGATGCCGATGGGATTCACATTCCCCCAGTATGACTCAGTTTGCGGATGGTGAGCCGAATCGGGATCTCCGTATACCTCGCTTGTACTTGCTTGAAGTATTCTCCCTTTGACACGTTTGGCAAGACCGAGCATGTTCATCGTGCCGAGAATGCTTGTTTTCATCGTTTTTATTGGATTGTACTGATAGTGAGGGGGGCTGGCAGGGCAAGCAAGGTTGTAGATTTTGTCTACCTCAACATACAGCGGAGTGATTACATCATGACGGATAAATTCAAAATTTGGATTCGCGAATAGTTCACGAATGTTCGCTTTGCTTCCTGTAAAAAGATTGTCGGCACAGATGACCTCATTCCCTTCTTCAAGCAGCCGTTTACACAAATTCGAACCGATAAAGCCCGCGCCGCCTGTCACAAGTATTCTGCTCATTTCCTCACCCCTATCTGATCATATTCGATCCCGATTCTATCAAGTATCTTTGCATCGTACTGATTGCGCCCGTCAAAAATGAGAGGCGTTTTCAATCTTTGTTTAATTTCATAAAAATCAGGGCTTCGGAATTCCTTCCACTCGGTTACAAGAATCAGCGCATCGGAATCTCTGAGCGCGTCATATTTGCTTTCACAATATTCAATGCCGCTAATATCTTTCAGATAGCAGCGCTTCGCCTCCTTTACCGCCTTTGGATCGTAGGCTGAAATGACGGCGCCCGCTTCGACCAAATCCTTAATAATCGTGATTGCCGAGGATTCGCGCATATCATCTGTGTCAGGTTTAAACGCAAGCCCCCAGATTGCAAACTTTCTTCCTGTGAGATCCTTTCCGAATCTCGCCTTGACCTTGTTGCCGATGACATGCTTCTGTCGGTCGTTAACAGATGTGACGGACCGAAGCAGCTCGGTGGCAAACCCGTTATGCTCTGCGGTTTTGATTAACGCCTCAACGTCTTTGGGGAAACAACTGCCGCCATAACCGCAGCCGGGATAAATGAAAGAGTACCCGATTCTGCTGTCACTGCCGATGCCGAGCCGCACTTTGTTCACGTCTGCGCCGACACGTTCGCATATCCCCGCAATTTCGTTCATAAATGAAATCTTAGTCGCAAGCATAGCATTCGCAGCATATTTGGTCATTTCCGCGCTTTCTATATCCATTACCAGAAAGTTACTCGTGTTTCGCACATACGGCTCGTATACGGCTTTCAATAAATCTACGGCACGTTCACTGTCCGCTCCGATAACAACACGGTCGGGGCGCATACAATCGCTTACAGCTGCGCCTTCTTTCAGAAATTCAGGGTTGGAAGCGACATCAAACTCAACCGATACGCCGCGCTTATCGAGCTCCGCCTGTATCGCCGCACGCACTTTTGCCGCTGTTCCGACGGGGACGGTAGACTTGTCCACTACGCATATGTATTTCTCAATGTTCTGCCCGATTTCTTTCGCTACGGCGAGGACATACTGCAAATCCGCGCTCCCATCTTCGCCCATCGGCGTCCCAACAGCAATGAAACAAACTTCGCTGTCTTTCACTGCTTCGGGCAGCGAAGTTGAAAACATAAGGCGCCCGGCCTCGGCATTCGATGTAACCATAGCCGCCAATCCCGGCTCATAGATGGGTATAATACCCATTTTAAGCCTTTCTATCTTGCTTTCGTCCACGTCAACACAGTAAACGTCGTTTCCCATTTCCGCAAAGCAGGTGCCTGTGACAAGTCCCACGTAACCGATACCGATAACTGATATTCGCATTTTATCGCTCCTTATGTATAGATTGATTTCTCAACGTGACAGATTCGCAGCTTGTCTTGGTTCGACATAAAGTACAGATTCGTAAGCACCTCCGCAACATATGACAATGCGCGGGTTACGGAGACTTCCGATACTTTTAACGTTTCCATATATTCCGTAATGTTGAAAAACCACTCGCAATAATTGTCGAATACTTCGCGTTTAGCACAAACCAGGTTATATGTGTACTGGTATTGACCATTTAAAATTGCAAAGTATTCTTCATATTTATCGGGGTGCAGGGTTTTTAGCACACTCAGTAACGCACTCAACACATCTCCGCTGACAAACCGCAGAAACTGCGCTATTGTATTGGGATAACAAACATAAGGCAACGGCAGAACGGCATCAATATCGTTATTCAACATTTCAGGAGTAACAAGCAAATGCCGACGATAATGCTCAATTCCAACCCAAGGGTGGGATGTGTTTTTCCAAACCCAATATGTCGCAGACATCTCGCAATACTGCTTGTTTTTCGTGGAAATATTCTCTCCAGTATTATCAAGAATCGGTGCAATCCGCGCATTGGTAATCGACGCGCCCGCCTGGATAGACTGTTCAAAAGCTCTCAATTGTGGGTGGTTTTCAAGCGGCTTGTCACGGTGATTTTTCACCTCATAGAGCACAAGGTCAACAGGAGGATTATTCACTGCGTTGTCAAGGCAAGGAAATTTGCCGACACTTTTAAAATACTCTCTCATCAGCAGATGTTCTTCATGTGCTGTGAGTTTGAATACGTTTCTGTATCCGTTTTTTTGCAATGTGGCCGCAATTTCATCCTGCAATAGTTCCGTTACAGCAATAATCATCAGGCCGTCCTTATGAGCAGTTTCAATGGTGCTAACAGGGATGCCCTCAATTTCGTTCGGATTGCCGTCAAGATTACTGACAACAAAACGCTCCGGTGTTTTATCGCACAGGCGTTTGATTGCCGTGTATGCACCGTAGGCTACAACTTGTGCGCCGTATATCGAATAACCATTACAAGATAAAATTTTTTGTATCAAACTTAACATGCTGCTCCTCTATTTAATTTTCAATAGCAACCGTTCACTTTTTCCGTCCTACATACGTTGCCGCAGTCGCAGCAGAACCTGTACTGCGAATCTGATAGTACACAAAATCCGAACGAATGTCGGTTGTTATTTGTTCCATTAACTTCAAGCAGCTATCATTTGTGAAAAAATGATAATGATCGGGATTGGTTAATTCTTGGTCGTCGGTCGGGACGTGAAGCAGCATTATTCCGTCAGGAGACAGCATAGTCGATAAGCTTTGCATAACTTCCAACGGGTTTCGCAGGTGCTCAACAACGTGAAATGACATAATCAAATCAAACTGCCGTCCGGATTTAGCAAACTCCTCAACAGGCATTCTGGAAATCTCTATTCCCAATTCCCTCATGCTTTCGTCCGCAACAGCGCAAATATCATTCCCTGTAACATTATAACCTCTCTGCTTCAACGCATACAGAACCATGCCCTCTGCGCAGCCGAACTCCAAAATGTTTACTTTTCCAGGGTCAGGGTGACTTATCAAATCGAAAGATTCGAGCAAATTCAAGCGTGCGTTTATCCACGAATCCCATTGTTCTCCGGGAATAACGGTAGTTATTCCTTGCCGGTTCTTATCACTCTCCCAGTATTGTTTATCATAATAACGAGGCAGGATCTCTTCCTCCACAACTGTCCTGAACCCGTGACCACACTCGTTGCATTTGCCTATACCGCTTTCGATGGCGATGTCGCTCGACCGACATATCGGGCAGTTTGTCCAATTAATTGATTGATTAGTTTTCATTAAATCTATCCTCCTTATCAAATTATCAAAACCAATAGAACCCGTTAAGCGTTTAGTGGTTTCTATTACGTTATAAATCTCGTAAAGCTATCTTCCAAGATTTCGAGGAGCCCGTCATAATCGGACGCGAGTAATTCTCCCCTTGTTAC
>CAMJRV010000175.1 GCA_946408315.1 uncultured Bacillota bacterium
GCCCAGGGGTATGCCATCCGTTTTTTCCCATGGCTTCAGATGCTTATGGGAAGAGCGTTTTCTTTCTGGGATCACTCCTTTTTTGAGACGGGGATTCTGCTCTTCCTGCTTTTGGTCGTGTTGGTATTCCTGTCGGGGATTTTCTTCCTGATCAAGAGAAGCGCTGCATCCAAAAAGAGCATGTCATTTCTTTTGCGCGGTACGGCTTGCGTTCTGTCGGGACTGATCCTGGTCTATACGCTGACGGCGGCGGTCAATTACCACCGTGACAGCATCGGAATCGTTTTGAATTTGCCGGCGGCGGAAGCATCCGGAGAAAGCTTGGCCAAACTGAGCATGATTCTGGCAGAGGATATGAGGGCCCTTACTGAGGATCCGGAATGGAATTACGGTATTCTGACCGAATTTGACGATGCATACATAGAAAACCAGGCTGTGTATGCAATGAAACAGATCGGACAGGGGGAACCGTCCCTCTCAGGCTATTATTCTAAGCCGAAACCGATTTATTTTTCCAATCTTTTGTCAGACCTGGGCATCGACGGCATCTTCTCGCCGTTTACCATGGAGGCAAATTATAATAATAAAATCACGCCGTTTCTGATCCCTTACACGATCTGTCATGAGCTGGCTCATTCGAAGGGGTATATGAAGGAGGAGGACGCGGGCTTTATCGCCTATCTCGCATGCAGGAGTTCTTCGTCCAGGCTGTTTGAGTACAGCGGACTTTTCCATGGGCTGGTCTTTGCGATGGACGCGCTTCGAGCGGAGGCGGGGGAGGCTGCGTTCGATGAAGTTTACCGGAAGCTTCCCGAACCTGTGCAGATCCAGCTTCGCTACGTGATGGAACAGAGCCGGCAGCAGGCTTCTTCCTTTGCTTCCGCCGCGATCTCAGTCAATGATCTCTATTTGAAGGTAAACGCCCAGTCCGGAATGAACAGCTACGGACAGGTCGTCGAGCTTTTGATCGCCGATTATGCCGACCGGATTTACGGGGAAGACCTTCTGTAATCGAAATTCATATATAGCGAAAAACTGAACATACTACTAGAAAACCAAATTCTAGGAGGATGTTATGTCGGAAAAGATTTCAACCAATATGAAAGAGAGAGTCAGCTACCATGATTCCGTAGAAGAAATGCTCATCCGGATCCGGGAAGACGGTCTTTCCAGCGTATTTTCAAGATGGGACCCTCAGGAAAAAATACGGTGCAATTTCTGTCTTGAGGGGATGAGCTGCTGGCTTTGTACGAACGGACCCTGCAGAATCAGTGAAAAAGCCGGCGCGGAAAAGGGCGTGTGCGGGATCGGGCCGGACGCCATGGCTATGAGAAATATGCTGATCCGAAATATCATGGGAGCGGCTACCTACGGGCATCACGCCTATGAGGCTTTCCGGACGCTGAAGGCTACCGGGGAAGGGAAAACCCCGTTCCAGATCACCGATCCGCAGAAGCTGAAGCAACTGTGTGATATTGTCGGTATCGGCGCCGGTCAGGACGTAAACCGTCAAGCGGTTCTGCTGGCCGAATTCTTCGACCATGAGATGAAGGTCACTCCCGACGAAAGCAGCCGGATGGCGGAGCTGTTTGCGCCGAAGAAAAGATTACCGATATGGAGAGAGCTGAACATCTACCCGTGCGGAGTCCAGCATGAGGTGGAGAATTCCATCGCAAGCTGTTTGACCAACGTGGACGGTGATTACGTGTCGCTGGCAAAGAAGGCGCTGCGGCTTGGCCTCTCCACCATTTATACGGCCCAGATCGGTCTGGAGATGACCCAGGACATTCTGTTCGGCACCCCTTATCCCCATGAAGTGGAAGTGGACCTGGGAATAATGGATCCGGACTATGTCAATATTGCCTTTAACGGGCATCAGCCCTGGATTGGTGTTGCGACGCTGCAAAAAGCACGGAAATCCGAGTATCAGGAGATGGCGAAAAAGGCGGGAGCCAAGGGACTGCGTGTCATCGGCTCTATCGAAACAGGGCAGGAGCTGCTGCAGCGTTTTGAGATAGACGACGTATTTGTCGGCCTGATGGGCAACTGGCTGGCCATCGAACCGTTCCTTGCCACAGGTACCGTCGACGCCCTCGTCATGGAAGAAAACTGCTCTCCTCCGGCCATCGATCAATACGCGGAAAAATATCAGGTGGCTCTGATCAGCGTCAGCACGATCATCGGTGTGCCCGGTACGGAATATGAAATGCCCTATTATCCCCAGAAGGCGGATGAAATGGCAGATCAATGTATCGAGGCAGCCATCAAGAATTTCAAAAAGCGGCACGGAACGATCAAACCTATGGTTCCCAACCATAGGGCGAAAGCAATCGCGGGCTTTTCCACAGAAGCGGTTCTCGGCGCAATCGGAAATGATCTGAACAACCTGGTCGATGTGATTGCAAAGGGCCAGATCAAGGGAATCGTCGCCCTGGCCAACTGTTCCACGCTGCGGAACGGTCCCCAGGACTGGAACACGGTAACGATCACAAAAGAGCTCATCAAGGGCGATATTCTGGTGGTGGCCGGTGGCTGCGGAAACCACGCGCTGGAGGTTGCGGGCCTCTGCGGCATGGGCGCCATAGCACTGGCGGGCGAAGGGCTGCAGGGTGTATGCAAAGCGTTGAAAATTCCGCCCGTTCTGAGTTTTGGTACCTGCACCGATACGGGCCGGATGTCCATGCTGGTAACTGCGCTGGCAGATCACCTGAACGTCGACATACCCGACCTGCCCATCGCCGTTACGGCTCCGGAATGGATGGAGCAGAAGGCGACCATCGACGCGCTGTTTGCCATCGCCTACGGCGCCTATACCCATCTTTCTCCGACTCCGTTCATTACGGGAGCGCCGAAGCTGGTCAAGCTTCTGACGGAGGATATAGAAGCTCTGACAGGAGGCAAGGTTGCATTGGGCGACGACCCGGTGGAGGCGGCCAAGGAGATCAAGGCTCACATCCTGAAGAAAAGGCAGCAGATGGGCCTGAAAGCTTAAAATATTAATTAATACCCCGATCAATTTAATTATGATCGGGGTTTTTTATTGATAAATTTGTTGACAAACCTGGTTTATAGTTATAAACTGATCTTGCGGTTTACAATCATAAACCAGATCGGAGGGAGATTGATGGAAAATCTGAAGCTTTGTGAAAGCGATTACCGTTTTATGATGGTGGTATGGGAGAGCGAACCGGTCACGTCGGGGCGTCTGGTAGCGCTGTGCGCCGAAAAGCTTGGATGGAAGAAGCCCACCACCTATACCGTACTGCGGAAAATGTGTGAAAAGGGACTTCTGAAGAATGAGGATACCGTGGTCAGCGCCATCGTTCCGAAAGAGCGCGTACAGGCTTTTGAGAGCGAGTGCTTTGTCGAGAGGGCTTTCGAGGGCTCGCTGCCGCAATTCCTTACCTCGTTTCTCGGCGGCAAGACCATCTCGGAAAAGGATGCCGAAGAACTCAAGCGTCTGATCGACGCCCATAAGGAGAGATGAGCATGGAGGGGTTGTTTCTGAAGATATTAAACATGAGCATCACGGCAAGCTATGTCATCCTCGCGCTGCTCCTGATCCGGCTCATTTTGAAAAGAGCTCCGAAAAAGTATTCCTACCTGCTGTGGTCTGCCGCGCTTTTTCGCCTCATCTGTCCCGCGTCTTTCTCCTCGGTGTTCAGCATCTTTCAAACGAAATTCTTTAATATGACGGCGGCTCAGAGCAGAGGCAGTACGGTGCTTCATTATATTCCCGCCGAGATCGGCTATATGAACACGCCGAAGGTAACGGTAGGGATACCGGCCATGAACTCTATGATCAGTGAAAGCCTGCCGGCTGCAACTCCCTATGCCAGTTCCAATCCAATGCAGATCTGGATCTGGCTCGGCGCGATGCTCTGGTGCACAGGCGTCGTCGTGCTCCTCATCTATCATATTGCCGCCTATCTCCGGCTGAGCCGCCGTATGGAAACCGCTGTCCGACTGGAAAACAACGTCTATGAGTCCGATAAAATCCGGTCGCCCTTTATTCTTGGCTTTATAAGACCCAGGATCTATATTCCTTTCGGTCTGGGAGAGAGGGAGCGGGATTACATCCTGCATCATGAGCGGTGCCATCTGAAGCGGAGAGATCACCTGATCCGGCCCTTCGGCTTTTTTGTGCTGATCCTCCACTGGTTCAATCCCCTTGTCTGGATTGCCTATCTCTTGATGACGAGGGACATGGAGATGAGCTGCGATGAAAAAGTGCTGTCGGAAACCGACGGGGATATTGTCTGTGAATACAGCACGTCGCTGCTGTCCTTTGCCGCAAACCGGCGTATTTTTGCAGGAAGCCCCCTTGCCTTTGGAGAGCTCGGAATCCGGGAGCGGGTGAAAAACGTCCTGCGGTTTCGGGAACCGAAACGCTGGGTGATCGTAATTTCGGCCGTTTTCTGCGCCGCCGCCGTTGCCGCCTGCGCGGCGAATCCCGTGCGGAGCCTGGGCGCCGAGCTGTATGGCAATTATGTGTTTGAAAAGCAGATCTATATGAATCCTCTCAGTTCGTTTCTTGCCCTTGAAGGATATCGGGAATACTATACCCTTACCGAAAATGATCTCATCGTGACAGATGAAGCCGGAAATCAGCAAAAGTATGCGGTTACCTACCAGCAGGCCGAGCCGGATCCGAAGGAGTTTGAAAAGAGTTTTTCTCCCTTTCTGACCGACATACCGGATATTTCAGCATACAAAGATCGCCGGCAGTACACGCTGACGGACGATTCCGGCGCCGCTGCCTATCGGATTTACCGGCTGGACGATGAAATCTGGCTGGCACGCATACACGCAAATGCCGATAATTCCCAAAAGGGCGAATCTATCTGGAGCATTTATAAAATTGCGAGATTCCAGGGAGAAATCCCCCTCAAAATTTCCATACGCGGAACGGCGGAGGGCGTCGAAGAATTTTTATCCCTGCAGGGGGAGTTTCAATCGGGCTACGATACCGACACCTGCTATAATATCACGCCGGAATATATCAGGGAGAATTCCGATTACAGGATCTTCAAATATGATACCTCCTGCGCTTCCTTTCTGCTGTATGAAGATAAAATATATCCCCTTGGAATCTGGTTTGGCGGCTTCGGCGTGACGAGCATGGAGCTTGCCGACAGAAACGGCGACGGGGAGCCGGAGCTGTATTTTACTTACTCCTGGGGGTCGGGGATGCACCGGTCCCATGCGGCATATTTTGATCCAAAAGAAAAAAAGGTCGAGTCGTTTTCCCACACACAGCAGGGCGGCGATATGATCATCACCGACAACGGGAGCGGCGGACTGTCTCTGTATGCCGCAGAGATATCGAAGATGGACAGCTTCGTAAATTTTGACATTGAAAAGGGGACGTTTATTCTGGACATCGTTTTCTGAACAGTCCCGTTGGTCTCTTTAATCTGAACAGTCTCTTTGGTCTATTTAAACAGAAAAATTGAAATATCCGGTTGACAACGGCAGACTATTGCAGTAGTCTGTTGTTGTATTTGTAAGACTATTGTAATAGTCTTGGAAGGGAGCAGGTTATGGAGATTAAATTGTTTGACTCGGAGCTGAAAGTGATGGAGGTTCTCTGGGAGCAGGGGGAGACGGAGGCGCGGAACATCGTGGAGGTTCTGGCAAAGCGGGTGGGCTGGAATAAAAACACCACTTATACCGTCATCAAAAAGTGTATCGAAAAGGGCGCCATCGAGCGGCTGGAGCCGGGATTTCTCTGCAAGCCGCTGGTGACGAGAGACGAGGTGCAGCAGAGCGAGGTCGAGCAGCTCATCGATAAAATGTTTGGCGGGTCCAGCGAGCTGTTTTTCTCTGCATTTCTGAAAAACAAAGGTA
>CAMJRV010000176.1 GCA_946408315.1 uncultured Bacillota bacterium
TTTATCAATTGTTGCCGTCAAACCGATTTTTTCATGGCAGATTTTATGATAGAATATTATTTAACATATAAAAAAAGTCTAGCGGTAAATAGTCAAGAGAGAATTTAAGATATCTTTGAAAAAGATTGCTTTAAAAAGCAAAAAAGAACTTCACCTAAACAAGCCTCTAAAAAGCTGCAATTTTTTACAGGCTTTGAAGGACGCCTACTTCGTAGGCGGAATATATAAGCGATTGGTACTCAGCAGGGAGTACACCAATCGAACAAGCTTTCTTGCAGTCAATGCGAGAGCACGTTTGTGTTGATGCTTCGGTACTTCTTTAAACTTGGACTGGTAATAGCGTCTGAACTCGGTATCGTGCATGCGTACCTTGTTCGCGGCTTCCAAGAAATAATACTTTAAGTATTTGTTGCCCGAAAGGATCAACTTTGTGTTGGCGGCTTCAAAGTCGCCGGACTGACGCCTTGTCCATGTAATGCCTGCGTATTTGGCAAGGGCCGCGTGGTTTTTGAAACGGCGTATGTCGCTGATTTCAGCAAGAATGCCGGCACTGTAAACAGGACCGAACCCAGGAATGCTCGAAAGAATATCCGGGAACAGGTCCATGTAGGAAGCGATGGCTTTGTCCAGTTCCTTGATTTGATTTTGTATGGACTGTATTCCAAGCAGACGGACCGCAAGGAGCTGATTGACCGAATCATTGACCGTTTTGGAAAGCCTGTAGGAACTTTTGGCAGCCGCCTTCAGTTCCATGGCAACTCGGCCCGGATCGTCGAAACGGTTTTTCCCTTTTTCGGCGATGAAATGAACCAGTTCTTCTAACGGCATCTCATTAATGTCATCAACCGAGAAGAACTCTGAAATTACAGCCAGGGAAGCAGCGCCGAACGTATCGGAAAACACATGAGAAGAATCCAGGGATGAGAACTTGTAAAACAGAGTCTCAAGGAACCTGGTCTTCTCCCTGCTCAGGTTCTGGGCAGCCTGGAATCTCGCGCGGGTAAGGCTTCTGAGGGCAATGTATTTTTCATCAGGACGTACTTCCTTGGATATGCGCCCAAACCGAAGGTAATCTGCAATGATCAGAGTGTCAATGCTGTCGGTTTTGGGAAGTTCCGGATAGGATTCCTTGAACTTCTTGATCTGTTTGGCATTAAGAATGTGAACCTTGACATTCCACTTTTTAAGGAAGCCATCGCTGCGCAGGAAAGCGGCCAGATGGTCTGCATAAATGGAAGTCGACTCCATGCCTATGGTAACGGATGTAAAGTCGGTATGCAGAATGGTATCCTTGAGCTTTTCCAAGATTTTAACTGCCCCATCCTGATTGTTGGGGGCATGGAAAAGGGATAAGGTATCGCCGTCATAATCCATAAAGCGTACCGTGTTGGACTTTTTACTGACGTCGATGCCAACAAAGAGAGTGTTCGTCATAAATATCACCTCACTTTCTGAAAGAAATTAAGAAACCAATAAAACAATGCCCATGGATCTGTGGCGGCGACACCCTCGCAGATAGGAATAAGCTCCTGCGGAACATGCACGAACCCTTCCTGCAAAAGGGATTCCATTACAGAAGAAAACAGCTAGCGGTTAGAAGCAAACACACAGATATGGGGAACTGACTTTAGGAGAATCTGCCTGCTGGCAAAACAAGGAGAACCTGAACATACCTTAATGGCTTCTGCCATTATTAAACCACAGGCATTGCTATTGGTACAGCAAAGAAACAATAAAAAAGGACAATAGATTGCAAGGCTATTATCCTAAATATATTTAAAATTTCCTTGCTAAAACTTATTATACGAGGAGAACTTATATGGGTTTTACCATACTCGCCATCAATCCGGGTTCCACTTCGACGAAACTCGCCTTATACGAGGAAGAAACCCTTGTCTTTTTTGAGCAGGCGGAGCATTCCGACGAGGATTTTGCCGGTTTCATCGATATTCTCGATCAGTTGGATTTTCGTCTGGAGGTGGTCCGGTCGATCCTGAACAAGCATCATGTCTCGCTGCCAACGCTCAGCGCCGTCGTAGGCCGCGGCGGTCTTTTGCCGCCCGTCAAGGCCGGCGGCTATCTCGTCAACGAGAAGATGAAGACGCTGATCCTCAGCGGAAAGCTGTCGCCTCACGCCTCAAATCTCGGCGCCCTGCTTGCAGACCGCATCGCGGCGCCCCTCGGCATCCCCGCCTATATCTACGACTCCGTCTCTTCTCACGAGTTCCGTGAAATCGCTACGATCACCGGAATCCCCGAATTTCACCGGCACAGTCAATGCCATGTTCTGAACTCCAAAGCCATGGGAAGAAAACTGGCGCAGAAATATGGAAAGCAGTATGAAGACCTGAATCTGATCGTTGCGCACCTCGGAGGCGGGATCTCTATCGGCGCTCATGAAAAAGGAAGGATCGTCGACTCCATCGGAGACGATTCAGGCCCTTTTTCACCGGAACGGACCGGCAGCCTGCCCCTTCTCTATATCGTCGATCTGTGCTATTCCGGCCAGTACACAAAGAGAGAAATGGTGCGGAAGATCCGCGGGCTGGGAGGAATCAAAGCTCATCTCGGCACCCATGACTGCCGTCTGGTGGAAAAGATGATCGCCGATGGAAACGAAAAAGCAAGGCTTGTCTACGAAGCGGAAGCGTATCAGATCGCAAAAGGCATCGGAGAGCTGGCTCCCGTTTTAAACGGAGATGTCGATTATATCATCCTGACGGGGGGTCTTGCCCATTCTGCCATGATGACCTCGATGATCGCCGAAAGGATCAAATTTATCGCTCCGGTTGAGATCATGCCGGGTGAAGTGGAAATGGAAGCCCTCGCGCACGGAGCGCTGCGACTTCTTCGCGGAGAAGAGGTCCCTTCCGTCTTTGAGGACGAAACCCCCTCTTGAAAGGAGATCGATATGGGTACGATAGAACGACGGATCATAAAAATCCCTGCAGAAAAGCTGAGCGGTGTGGACCACATGTTCGGACGCATGATCAATATGGATACCGAGAAGCTGCCGGCAAAGTTTCAGACCGCTTTCGAGAAGACAAAAGAGGCTGCCTACCAAAATTTTCGCATGGAAGCAGTATTTGAATCCTTTAAAGTAGAACGAATTGAGGGGGATTCCATCCATTTGGAAAACGCTGTCGTTTTGAATTCGGGGCTGATGGCGGAGGTGTTCTGCCAGTCCTTTGAGCTGGTTTTCGCTGTAACGACGCTTCACGGCTACGAGGCGCTGGATGAAGCTGAGGAAAATATACTGCTCAAACTGTTTTTGGACAGTTGGGGAACGGCATTGATCGAATGCGGAAACCAGTGGGTCGAACAGAACGTCGCAAAAGAGCTTGAAGACAAGGAAATCTACGCAACGCATTCCTTCAGCCCGGGACAGAACGACATCCCGATGGAAATGCAAACTCAGATTTTCCAGGCCATCAACCCAAAAGAAATCGGGGTGACGCTCAATGACAGATACATGATGCACCCAAAAAAATCGGTATCCGGGATATTCGGAATTCAGACTGAAAAAATAGAGAATCGAATCCGCCCATGCGACATATGTGAGCGGAAACATACCTGCCCCGCATCCATGGCGCGCTAACAGCTTTCTGTAATGCTCAGATTCGCCTGCGACGCTTTGACGATGTCGGGAGAAATCAATGTCAGCACAAACTTGCAGGGGGTTATAAAACCCCCTGCTTTTTTCCGAAAATAAATATCTTTAATTTTCGTAACTTTTGCCGCCAGCGGACTATGCGTAATACAGATGCATGACAGACTGAAAAGCCCGTTCAAGCTTGTCATTCAGCTCTTCCGGCGTATATTGCTCGACGCGCTGCCACTGGAACAGAGCGATCAAATATACACCCATCAGCAGATCAGCCATTTCGCCGGGTTCTGCGTCTGCACGGAATACGCCCTCGCTCTGTGCGGCCGTAATCAAATCCCGAAAGAGCGTCGTGATACCCCTGCGCGTGTCGTACAGCGCGCTGTCCTCGCAGGAATTCAAATAGGTGATGCGCCGGGAAAGGCTTGGATAATCCAAAGAAGCGCGAACAAATTCCGCAAACACTTCCTTCAGCTTTTGTCCGCTGTCTTTGCAGTCGGCCAGCTCTTTATCCGAAAGAAGGTACATGCGTTCGCATACTTCATCCACAGTGCCGATCAGCAGGCTTTCCTTGCTCGGAAAGTAATTGTATACCGTCGCCTTGGAAACCTCGGCGCGCTGAGCAATGTCCTCGATCATCGTCTCTTCATAACCTTTGGACGAAAAGAGCTTTCGGGACGCCTTCAAAATACGCTTGCGGCAGTTTATTTTGTTGAGTTCTCGTCTGGTAATTTTCATGTTTTCAGTATACAGTGTTTTGATTTTTTGTCAATAGGATGCCTTCCGAGACTTTTCACAAAATTCTAAAAATGATATTGACAACAAATTTAGACTTGATTATAATTATTTTAGTCGTATTCCAATGTTACTTTTTTGGAAGGGTGTGACCGTATGAAAACAATCGCCTACGATGT
This sequence comes from uncultured Bacillota bacterium, assembly GCA_946408315.1. Taxonomy (GTDB): domain Bacteria; phylum Bacillota; class Clostridia; order Peptostreptococcales; family Anaerovoracaceae; genus Anoxybacterium. Next base: position 4,519 of record CAMJRV010000176.1, read on the forward strand.
AGGCACAACCGGCCTCAAAGCGTGTATGTTCGACGTTTCTCTTGAAGACGGACTTCGGTTTATCGAGGCGGAAGTGGAGAGTTATCCCTTACATATCCTGCCCAACGGCGGGGTGGAACAGAGCCCTGACTCGTGGTGGCAGGCCATGTGTCTAAGCACAAGAAGGCTGCTGGAAAAAACCGGCGCCGATGCAAAGGAAATCGAGGGAATTTCCTTTTGCTCACAGGTACAGACAGTGGTCATGGTGGACGAACAGGGCAACGCGCTGCGCCCCTCCATGAGCTGTATGGATACCCGGGCGGATAAGCAGTTTGCCAGGTACATGCACACGGGACTTCAGGTCGAGGGCCTGAACATCTACAAGGTACTGCGATTTTTGCAGGCGACGGGGGCGGTATCCGCCAGCGCGAAGGACCCCCTGTGGAAATACCACTGGATCAGGGAAAACGAGCCCGAGATATTCAAAAGAACCTACAAATGGCTGGACGCGAAAGAATATCTGACCTTTCGGGCGACAGGCAACGTAAAGGCCAGCCGGGATGTCGCCGGCATGACCTTTCTCTATGACGTGAAGAATCTTCGCTGGAGCGAGACGCTGTGCAGGATGTTCGATGTGGACAGGAGCAAGCTGCCTGAAGTATGTGAGAGTACGGACAGCGTAGGCGGATTGACAGCGAAGGCTGCGGAAGAGCTGGGCCTCTCCCCTTCCATCCCGGTCATTTCCGGCGGCAGTGACATCAGCTTGTGTCAGGTGGGCGCGGGCTGTCTGAATGTGGGAGACGTCAACGTATATTCCGGCACGTCCGGCTGGGTCTGTACGACGGTGGATAAGCTCCATCTTGATTTGGGAAATGTGATTGGCAGTGTGGCAGGAGCCGATGTTCAAACCTACAATTATATTGCCGAATGCGAAACAGCCGGAAAATGTATCGAATGGGTGAAGGAACGGCTGGGACATACGCCTATCGATACGTATGATTCCATGATCGACTATGTGCGCCATACCCCGGCGGGCAGCAACGGCATCCTGTTTTCACCGTGGATGCACGGCAACCGCTGTCCTTTCGAAGACCCCTACGCCCATGGAGCTTTCTTCAACATAGACGTGAGCAGCAGCGGCAGCGACATGGTCCATGCGGTGATCGAAGGAGTGTGTATGCACATGCGCTGGTTGCTTGAGGCGACGGAAAAGTCCTTCGGAACCTCGCCGGTCGTGCGCTTTACCGGCGGCAGCTCCCTTTCCCAGTATGTCGCTCAGGTTCTTGCAAACGTCCTCAACCGGGAAGTTGAGACCGTTGAAAATCCTCAGCAGGTGGGCAC
>CAMJRV010000177.1 GCA_946408315.1 uncultured Bacillota bacterium
ATATAAAAATTTATAATTATACATAAAAAATATTTTGCCGGCCAGAGGCGAAACTGACGTAACTGTGATGAAACGGGACAATCACTCGAGCGTGGCAATCGACGAGAAAACAAGATTTTGAATATTTATTCTAAATAAATAATAATATCACAAAAATATCCAGAGCTTTCGCACCGGAAATATTACCGGGCGGAGGTCTTTTTTTAAAGCATGCTTCGTTTCCCGGTTGACAGAAAAACGGAAGAAGGGTATTCTGAGGATATTTGAACCACGGGATCGCGGGATCGTTTCGCATGCACTTGCGAGACTCGCGCACTTGCAGGAAGGGAGAGAATGAAATGTTAAGCTTGAGCCAGTTTGCAGCTATGAATATTCTGCACGGAAGATATTCTCTGGAATACTTTTTGGACGGGATGAAGGAAATCGGGTTTGAAAGCATCGAGTTCTGGGGTGGAGCTCCCCACTATCGATTTATGGCTCCGCAGAAGGAGCAGCGGGAATATATCAACGGACTGTTTCGCAGCAGAGGGCTGAAAATGATCTGTTTTACACCGGAGCAATGTGTCTACCCGTTTAACATCGCGGCGAAGGATCGGCTGCTCAGAAAAGTCAGCGTCGATTATTTTATACGGTGTATCGAGGACGCCGCCGGCTTTGGCTGTGAACGGATTATGGTTACTCCGGGATGGGGCAATTTTGACGAGCCTGTCGAGGAGGCGTGGGAACGGTCGGTGGCCTCGCTTGGGACCCTGCTGACCAAAGCGGAGCGGGAAGGGGTCCGGATCGTCTATGAACTCCTGCAGCCGTCCGAATCTAACCTGGTCACCGACTTGAAGAGCTTGAAACAGATGATGGGGAATTTCAACAGTTCGTATCTGACCTGCTGCGTGGATACGGTGCCGATGTGCTGCGCGGGGGAGACGCTGGAGGACTACTTCCGGGAATTCGGAGAAAAGATACAGCACATCCATTTGAACGACGGCAATCCCTCCGGCCATCTGGCCTGGGGAGACGGGACCCAGGACATGGAGGGGCACCTCAAAACTCTGAACGAGTACGGGTATCAGGGCTATATTACCTTTGAGACCTGTGACGGCAAGTTCGGACTCTGCCCTAACGAGGCGTTCCGCCAGAATTACCGGGAGGCGGAAAAGGCGCTGGGACAGTTATAGCGAATTAAGACGAAGCAGAATTGAGACGAAGCAGAAAGGAAACGAAGATGAAGTTTGTTGGAATGGGAGACAATGTAGTCGATCGCTATGTAAATAAAAAGGTCATGTTTCCGGGAGGAAACGCGATCAATTTTGCGGTATATGCAAAAAAATGCGGGGTGGATTCCGCTTATCTCGGCGTCTTCGCGGACGATGAGGAGGGGCGCCTGATCCGAAATTCTCTGCTGGAGCTGGGTGTTGATGTTTCCGTCTGCGACGTTGTTTTGGAAGGCGCTACGGAACGCTGCGATGTGATCCTGAACGACGGCGACCGGGCCTTTGTCGGGAGCGGCTGGGATGCGGGCAAAGAACACCGGACCCTGAAGCTGGGAGACCGTGAGCTGGAATATCTCAGGAGCTTTGATGTGATCCACTGCGGCTGCTATGCGGAGATGGAGGATGAGATGAGAAAGCTTGAAGGCTTTTCCTGTGTCCGTACCTTCGACTTCTCCTCAGAAGAGGAGTATCGGACCGACGAATATCTCGAAAAGATCTGCCCCTATGTCGACGTCGCCTTATTTTCCGGCGAACGGATGGACGAGGGAGAGATAGACAGACTGCAGCGGAAGGTGAGGGCTCTTGGAACAGCATACGTCCTGATTACGAACGGAACGAAGGGCCAGACGCTCTTTGACGGGACGAATGAATATCCTGGCGTTGTAAAGCTCATCACGCCGGTCGATACCATGGGAGCGGGGGATTCCTTTTTTACGGCCTTCGTCGTCTCTCTGATGAAAAGCGGCTGGCGTAAAAACGGTCCGGCGGACCTTGAGACGATTCGCGGCGCCTTTGATTACGCGGCGGATTTTTCGGCGCAGACCTGTCTGGTGGAAGGCTCCTTCGGGTTTGCACTTCAATATGAGTAGAGAAAGGGATCGCGATGGGCAAGGTGCTGACGCTCGAAGTTCTGATTTCAAAAGAAATCGAATATCTGCTGGAGGCCGAGGGCTATAAGGAAAAGCAAAAGCTGCCTTCGGAGCGGGAGCTTGCGGAATATTTTAACGTGCAGCGGCTGACCATCCGCGCGGCCTTGCAGATCCTGGTACAGAAGGGAATCCTCGTCTCCAGGGAACGGTACGGTTATTTCATCGCGCCGAAACGGGTGCAGTTTTCCCTGAATCACACCAATTCCTTTAAGCTGATGATCGAGCGCATGGGGAAAACCTCCTATGTCAAATTGCTGGAGTTTGAAAAGATAAAGCTGAACGAGCGGCTTGCCGAGAAGACTCTGCTGGCAGAGGGGACGGAGATGTTTCGGATCATGCGGCTTCGCTACGGGAACAAAGAGCCGATTGCCGTTGAAAAATCATACATCGTGTGGGAGCTGGCGAAGGACCTGTCGGAGGAGGATGTGCACAACAAATCCCTCTACGAGACGCTGAAGAAGAAATATCGGCTGTCTATCGCCCACTCCAGCCACCGGGTGTCCGTCGTCTATGCCAACGGCCTTGAGGCGGAGCTTCTGAAAGTCAGTCCTTCCAAGCCGCTGATCAAGTATCAGGGGCTGGTCTATGAAAAGAAGGGACGGCTGCTGGAATACTTTGAGACAATCCTGCGAAGCGACAAGATCGAGTTTATCATTCAAAGAGATTAAGGAGGCGGCGGCATGAAAAAGGAACAGTACGGCGGAGACGGCACGTCCGGTCAATTCCATCTGCCGGAGGAACCGCTTTACGTAAAATTTCAGGATATCATCATGAAAAAGATCGAGGCAGGGGAATACCTGCCCGGGGAAAGGCTGCCCAGCGAACGCGTGCTGGCGGAGATGTACGGCATCAACCGGATGACGGTGAAAAGCGCCGTCAACGCGCTCGTGTCGAAAGGCTATCTCTACCGGTTTCAGGGTAAGGGGACCTTCGTTCAGAAGAAGGACTTTCACCGCCTGAACCTGGGTCTCCTGAGCGAGTCGGGAAATCTGGGGATTACCGCCATGGTAAAAAGCCAGGGCGTAAAAATATCGAACAAGATCCTGACCCGAGGCGTCATCTCGGGAAGCCGGTATTTTTCCGGCAAGCTGGAGATCGGACAGGACGACCCGGTCTATTCCCTCCACCGGATCCGGTATGGGAACGAGGAACCGATCGCCGTAGAGTATACGTACGTGCCGTACGGGTTTTTTCCCGGCATGGAGCTGATCGATTTTAAGAATGTGTCTCTTTATGACTACATGGATTCCAAGGGCCAGATGCCGGTCGCCTTTGACCAGAAATTCCGGATCATAGAGGTGTCAAAAAAAGAGGCGAAGTATCTGGAACTGGAGCAGGGCCAGGTGGTTTACTATTTTGAAATGGTTGGTCTGGACTCCGCAGGCACGGTGGTAGAGTACACGGAAAGCTACACCAGGACTGACAAGGCGGAGTTCATTTTTGATATCAAAGGTTAACAAATAAGGGGCCGCTGCCGGAAACGGGGAAACGGGCGGCGCTTTAGAATCCGATTCCCAGGTCGTGATAGATCCTTAGCTGTACTTCCCGGGCGAGGGGAGCAATGCTTTTGATCCTTGACGCCGTCATTTGGGGGGACAATCCCGACACACTGAATGCCGAGGGCGTCAGGCCCGGAGCAACCAGCGGAAATGCCACGCACTTGATTCCGAGTTCGTTTTCCTCATTATCTATGGCATATCCGTTTTCCCCGATGAGGTCCAGTTCGCGTCTCAGTTCCTCGAAGTCGGTTATGGTTTTGGAGGTTTTCTTTTCGATGGTGCTTCCGTTCCAGATGGACTCGACTTCGGCAGGAGCCATTGTGGAGAGAATCGCCTTGCCGACTGCCGTTCGATACATGGGGCTTCTTGCCCCTATGATACTTGACATTTGCGATAAGCGGTCCAGGGGGACCTTTTTATAAAGATAGACCACATCGGTGTTGTCCATGATGACGAAATGAACGGTTTCCCTCAGCTTCTCGGAAAGACGGTCGAGATGGGGCTTGGCGACAGCCAGCAGATCGGTCTGCTGAACCGAGGCAGAAAGCGCAAACAGCTTCAGGCTGAGGGAGTATTCTCCTGTCGCCGGATTTTGATAAACGTAATTTCTTTCCAGAAGGCAGCCGAGCATGCGGTGGACGGTACTTTTTGGAAGTCCGCACTTTTCGGAAAGCTCCATCAGGGAGATTCCCTTTGGAAAAGCCGCCAAAGTTTCCATGAGATCCAGCAGCCTGTGAAGGCTTTGGGTCCCTTTTCCGTTTAAATCCATTCTTTCAACCTCCAAGCAAAGTTTTCTAAAGTTTTCTATAGTAGTGATTATACTGAACGATACCGTACTTGACAACGGCAAACTTCGGCGTATAATTTCTTTAAACCAATATATGAAATGTAATTCCATATTATGAAACGAAGGAGGAGGAAAATTGGATAAGATAATGGAAGAGGTTTCCCGGATCGGAATTGTGCCCGTCATCAAAATCAACGACGCCGGAAAGGCGGCAGACCTGGTCCAGGCGCTGAAACGAGGGGGAATACCCTGCGCCGAGGTGACGTTTCGGACGGCAGAAGCGGCAAAGGCGATTAAAAATATAACTGAAGCGGTAGAGGATGTGATCGTGGGAGCCGGAACGGTTACGACCGTCGAGCAGGTGGATCTTGCCCTGGAGTCGGGAGCAAAGTTTATCGTAGCGCCGGGCTTTAACGAGAAGATTGTGAAGTATTGCATGGAAAAAGGAGTGCCGGTTTTCCCGGGCGTTCAGACTCCTTCTGAAATAGAGCGGGCTATGGAGCTCGGCCTGAAGACGCTGAAATTTTTCCCTGCGGAGCAAAGCGGAGGCGTCGCTATGATAAAAGCGCTGTCCGGACCGTACGGGGGAATTCGATTTATGCCTACGGGCGGAATCACGGAGGCCAACATCAACGACTATCTGGCTCTGGATTGCATTGCAGCCTGCGGAGGCAGCTTCATGGCAGAGCCTTCTCTGGTCGATGCCGGAAAGTATGATGAGATCGAACGGATTTCCAGAAAAGCGGTCGATAAAATTCTGGGACTGACGGTAAAAGAGATGGAATTCAAGCCCGGCGAAGCGGGCCGCATGGTGATCGGAACAAACCATGTGGGCAGAGCGATCTATCATCTGGAGCGCCGCGGAATTCAGTTTCATTATGATACATTGAAAACGGATGAGAAGGGAAGGGCGGCCGCAGTCACTCTGCAGAGCGGAGCCGACGGAGTTGTCATCCAGCTTGTTAAGAATTAGGAGGTACCATATGAAAAAGAGAGTGATCACATTCGGAGAAATCATGCTGCGTCTCGCGCCGGAAGGCTATGACCGGTTCACCCAGGCGGGGAGCTTCAAAGCCACCTACGGCGGCGGAGAGGCCAATGTGGCGGTTTCCCTTGCCAATTTTGGAATGGACGCGGCGTTCGTAACAAAGCTGCCCAAGCATGAAATCGGGCAGAGTGCGGTGAACAGCCTTCGAGCGCTGGGCGTCGACACGAAATTGATCCTCCGGGGCGGCGACAGAGTCGGAATCTATTTTCTTGAAAAAGGAGCCTCCCAAAGGCCCTCCAAAGTCATATACGACAGAAAATATTCCGCGATCTCCATGGCGGAGGTCGGGGAGTTTGACTGGAACGAAATTTTTAAGGACGCCGGTTGGTTCCATTTTACTGGGATCACTCCCGCGC
>CAMJRV010000178.1 GCA_946408315.1 uncultured Bacillota bacterium
GAGTTTGATTTAGCTGCCTACAAGCTTCATTAATCCATCTTGACAATTACGTTTAACTTCTTATATTATAGAGCTACCGAACGATCGGTAGCTCTATTTCTCCAAAGGCATTTGCTGCCCGAGGAAAAATTACTTTCTTAGAAGCTTATGCAACTATTGGTCATTAAAGGAGGATGAATAATGTCTAGCAATCCGGCTTGCCCTTGTAAGGATTATGAATGTAAATTCAATCCAATAAATCACGATAAAGGTTGTAATTTGTGTGTTGAAGACAGCGTGAAAACAGGAGAAATCCCCAAATGCTTTTTTATGGCATTAAAAGAGAATGTGAATGATGTTACAGATTGGTCGTTTAAAGCGTTTGCAAATTTAGTTCTAAACTCTGAAAAAAAATAAAGATTTCATGTTGAGTCACTCATCAAAGTCACACATTACAATCGTATGCCCATGCTCTTCAATCAGGCGCTTTACATCTTCAAAATCAAGAATGATCGTCGCGGTATTTTCCATAGGGTGAATGCCTATCTTTTCTCCGATCAGATCATTGTCAAATACCATAATGACATTTTTCTGTGTGTTGTTCAAAATGCCGACTGGGGTTACACTTCCTTTTTCCAGTTTTAAATATTCCCATAGATCAGCTTCACTGGAAAAGCCCAGCTTGCGGCTTTGAAGCTGATCGCTCAATTCCTTCAGGTTAACCGTTTTATTTCCGGCTATCGCTACTAAATAGTAGTTTCTTTTTTTGTCATCACGCAGAAAAAGATTTTTAACCACCTTCTCGTCATATGGAATATCTTGAAGGCGCGCTTCTTCCATGGTGTATACTGCGGGGTGGTCAAAATTCTCATATGAAATGTGACGACTGTCTAAAAGGGCATACAAATCCTTTTTATCTAACATTCTTATTCCCGTCCGTTATGCTGTATTGAAATTAGGGCTTCTTTGGTTAAGCGTAACGAAATATATACTTTTTGTCAAGGGCAAGTAACCTATCGAATTCGATAGGTTTAGGAAAGAAGTTCAAATAAGGTTGACAAGTCAACCTTATTTTTTTATAATATGGTTGACTTGTCAACCAAGTAAGGAGGATATCCCGATGGAATATACAGCGATGGATTTCATTAAATTGAATAATAAGATTTATAGAAACACCCAGATGTATCTGGACAAGGTACTGAAAAAATATCAAATTAGCAGCGGCGCCTATCCGTATTTGTTCATTCTGGCAAAAAACGAAGGAATCAGCCAGAATCAAATCAGCAGGGAGATGGGGCAGGATAAGGCGATGTCGGCCAGAACCATCACAAAGCTGATCGAACTGGAATACGTATATAAACAGGGGGATGACAGGGACAGCAGAGCCTATCAGCTGTATCTGACGGAAAAAGCCAAAGAGACCATACCGAAAATCCATAAGGAAATCGAAGGTTTGATTGATCTGATAACGGAAGGCATATCGGAAGAAGAAAAAAATATTGCAATAAAGGCATTGTCAAGGATCTTTGATAATACCCAGCGGTTTAAGGAATGAGAGAGAGTTTAAATGGAAACAGCACAAGGCAGAAATAAATGGGCTATATTGATTATTGTTATTATTGCGAACTTCATGTCGGCCCTCGATGGCAGTATTGTAAACGTAGCATTGCCGAAAATGGCAAGAGCGTTGCATGTGGAAACATCGAGCATTCAATTAGTGCCGCTCAGCTATTTGATTGTAATTACCGGAACGGTATTGATCTTTGGACGGCTGGGTGATATTTACGGAAAAACGAGGCAGTTTCAGTTTGGATTGGGGTTATTTACGTTTGGTTCCCTGTTATGTGGCTTGACCAGTTCTTTTCCGCTTCTGATTGCGGCAAGGGTGATACAGGCCACAGGCGCAGCCGGAACCATGGCGAACAGCCAGGGGATTATTGCGGAGACTTTCCCTGCGAATGAAAGAGGGCGGGCTCTCGGATTTTCCGGAACTGCCGTGGCATTGGGCTCGCTGGTAGGTCCTGGGCTTGGAGGAATCATCGTGGGCATGGGAAAATGGGAGTACATCTTCCTGATCAATGTTCCCATCGGTATCGTTGCATTGACCGCCGCATCCAAATTATTGGGCAAAGGTCATAAAACCGCACAGGGTAAGCTGGACGGAGCCGGTGCGATCCTGATTATGCTTGCGATCGTCCCGCTGTTTATGTCCTTAAGCGAAGGATTAAACCTCGGATACACCGATCCGCTTATTTTGGCGGGCTTTCTCGTTGCAGTGGTTTCCTTCCTCATCTTCGTCCATTTGGAAAAGAAGAGCGAGAACCCTTTGATCCAGCTGCAGCTATTTGGAAACAAACTGTTCTCCTTAAGCGTATTTTGTGCGTTCGTATCGTTTGTGGCGATTTTTTGCAGCAATATTATACTGCCGTTTTACCTGCAGGACGTCAGGGGCTATACGCCGCAGCATGCCGGTTTGATTATGATGACTTATCCGCTGATCTTAATGGTTGCAGCCCCGGTCAGCGGGCATTTATCCGATAAGGTCGGCTCTGAAATATTAACATTTTTGGGGTTGGTGTCGACCAGTCTGGGGCTTTTCTTCATGTCCAGCTTAAATGAACATTCCGCCCTTCCAGTCATGCTCCTCTTTATTGCGGCGATGTCTCTCGGCAACGGATTGTTTCAATCACCCAATAATGCGCTGGTTATGTCGACTGTTTCAAGAAATCAGCTCGGAGTTGCAGGGAGCGTAAACGCGCTTGTAAGAAACATGGGTATGGTCTGCGGAATTTCCCTGGCGACGACACTTTTATACCGGATGATGAGTTTTAAAATCGGGTATCGGGTTACGGATTATGTGGTAGGAAATAACAGTGCGTTTATTTACGGTATGAAAATTGTCTATCTCACCGCAGCCGCTATTTGCTTTGTGGGGGCGGTGCTTACCTTGCTAAGGCTGATAAAAGCACCGCAAAGGGTAATGATAATGAATAGGAGCCTCGAGAATAAATGAAGCAGACCGGCCACGAGATGCAGGCCCCGATGGAAGGAGAATGGAAAATGCAGCGTTTTCAATATATTGCAAGTGTAATTCTATTCGCGATGTTTATCATTACGGTTCTCGTCAGGGCAGCGCTGCTCCGGCGTAAGGGAATCCGCGCTATTGTTTTTGGTGCGACGGACAAAACAGACTTCCTGCTTGTGCCGTTCGTACTTGTGATCGTTTACGCCGTCCTTGCGAACAGTTTCAGCCTGCCGCTGTGGAAACCGCTCGTTAATCCATTCTGGGGAACCGTTATCACCGGATGGGCTGGTTTGATGCTCGGTGCAGCCGGAGTCGCCGGGATGATATTTACCCTCATTTCGTTCGGCGACTCTTTCCGGGTAGGGATTGATGAGGTGAAACCTGACCGGCTTGTCACCACAGGTATGTTTCGGGTCAGCCGTAACCCAATTTATGTTTGCTTTGATTTGTTTTTTGTCGGCCTGTTCCTGGTTCATAGGAATATCGTCATAGCGATAGCTGTTATCGGTTTTGCACTGTTGATACACAGGCAAATTCTGCGAGAGGAGAAGTTCCTTTGTTCGTATTATGGTGCAGAATACAAAGAATACTGCCGGAAAGTACGGCGGTACTTGTAGCGTATGGTACAGATTGACGGAGAAACCGGGTCTTTGGACAGGGAGTGAGGAGATGGTTATGAAAGAATATCAAATTAGTAAAACTGGTTATACAATGCGTTATCATGATTTCCCCGGTGATGATATGCCAATCCTTTTTATCCATGGACTTGGTTGTGCCGGTTCATTCGATTACCCGGAGGTCGCAGCACAGGATTCTTTAAAAAATCACCGCCATATTCTTGTGGATCTTTTGGGCGCCGGTTACAGTGACAAGCCCAACGAATTTCCCTATACCGTCGAAGATCATGCAAGATATTTGCAGGAATTTATCAGCTCTTTAAATCTGGGGCCGTTTATTTTGTTTGGGCATAGTCTGGGCGGAGCTGTTGCTCTTGCCTTGGCCGATAAATGTCGGGATAGACTTCATCAGATTATTTTAAGTGAATCAAATCTGGATAAGAGTTCCGAAGGCTCTACAAGTAAGTATATTGCTGATTTTGAAATGCAAGACTTTGTCGATCGCGGATTTGGCAAGTTGATAGAGAATAGCCGTAAAGGCGGAAATGGGATATGGGCTGCATCTCTGTCCGTATGGCTTCCAAAGGCCGCTTATTTGATATCAAAATCGGCCGCGGTAGGAGGAAATCCGTCATGGAGAAGTATATTATATTCTCTGGAATGTCCCAGAACATTTATCTTTGGCGAGAAATCTTTACCTGATCCGGATATACAGGTTCTTAACGAACATGGTATTCAAATCGAAATCGTTAAGGATGCCGGTCATTCCATGGCTTGGGAAAAACCGGAAGGTCTTGCTTTCGCTATCAGTAACGGAATCCAGCAAAGGACAGGGTAAAAAGTGCAGTTCATGGCCCTGTTTTTTCCCCTTTTATAAATGACATTTGGAGGTAGGCACAAAATGAAACAGAATTGGCTAGTTATTTTATTAATCGGTATCATCCTGACGGGATGTTCGCCACAACAACCAGAAGAACAGACACAGCAGTCTGTGCAATATTCAAAAACCACTGAGACCACAGCCGAAACGGAATTGTCCTTTGATGGATACAAAAAAATTGAGGTGGATGGCGGAGATTTCAGCGGACATCGTGAAGCAAATGCTGCAGTTGATATCGGTTTTGGAGATAGAGAATACTGGGCCTTTACTAATGAGCACGGCCAACTGGTTCGAGTCGTTGCCGATAAAATCATTCTCCAGAATGATGCGACAGAGCCCGTGAAGCCAAGCGGACGTTATTATAACGGCCAAGCTGATGTCCCTGGCACGGAGCGGCCCGATATGGATAAAGGACACATCATTGCAGACTCTTTGGGCGGAGTATCCAACGCTTATAACATCACGCCGCAGAACAGCATATTAAACCGCCATGGGGATCAGGCATACATGGAGAAGGTGATTCGCGATGCGGGCGGTTGCACAGATTTCGAAGCAGTCATAACTTATCCGGATACAGCGACGCAAATTCCGAGCCATTATCATTACACATATACGTTAAACGGCAATGTTATCACGGAGGATTTCGACAATGTAAATCCAGATGAAGTCAATTACCCAAAATCAAGCGATGGCCAAGGCTCTCGAATTAAAGAAAGTCATGATATCTCTTCCATTGATAAAAATGGAGATGGTCAGGTAACAATAGCAGAAGCAAAGGCTGCAGGATTTAAAATGCCGATAACAAAAGATCATTGGTTGTATCAATACATGGATGATCGTGACGGCGATGGAATGGTAGGAGAGTAAAAGATTTAACTAAAAGGAGATGAAGTGATATGAACAAAGCAGTTAAAACAAGTTTGGCGCCTAAACCGGTAGGAACCTATTCACAAGCAATTGTTGCAGGTGATTTTCTCTTTTCCACTCAGATGGGGATATCGCCTGCCACTGACAAGTTGGCCGGGGATGATATTGAAAGTCAGACCAGGCAGACGATGGAAAATTTCAAGAACATATTACAGGAAGCGGGAATGGATCTTGGTAATGTTGTGAAAGCGACGATATTTCTGAAGAACATCGAGGATTTTGCTAAGGTGAATCAGATCTATAGCAGCTATTTTCAGGATAATCCTCCAGCACGTGGCACTGTGGAGGTGAGCCGGCTTCCGATCGGCGGACTGATTGAGATAGAGATTATTGCTTGCCGTTCTTGATCATATTGATCTTTTTGACTTATTAAAAA
>CAMJRV010000179.1 GCA_946408315.1 uncultured Bacillota bacterium
ACGCGTCCGGCGACGTGACCGTTACCGCTGCAAAGACAAACAGCTCCACCTTGTCCGCTGCCGCGCAGGCTCTTGTCGGCAGCCACCCGATATTCACCCTCAGCGTCACCAGCGGCGGCAGCGCCATCTCCCGGTTCGGCGGCGACGTGACGGTGTCCGTCCCGTATACCCCTACGACGGGCGAGGACACAAACGCTATCGTCATTTACTACATTGCCGCCGACGGCACACCCACGCTGGTGCCGGACGCGCGTTATGACGCCGCGACGGGCACGGTGGTCTTTACCACGACGCACTTCTCAACCTATGCGGTGGGCTACAACAAGGTCAGCTTCACCGATGTGAGTGCTAAGGCGTGGTATGCCGATGCCGTGACCTTTCTCTCGGCGCGGGGCGTCACCTCCGGCACGACGGCGACAACTTTCAGTCCCGACGCGACGCTGACGCGCGGCCAGTTCGTCACCATGCTCCTGCGGGCATATGGCGTGGCAACGGTGACGAACCCGACGGACAACTTCACGGACGCGGGAAACACCTACTACACCGGTTATCTCGCGGCGGCGAAGAAGCTGGGCATTACCAGCGGCGTGGGCAACAACAGGTTTGCGCCCGACAACGCCATCACCCGCCAGGAGATGTTCACGCTGCTGTACAACGCGCTCAAGGTACTCGACAAGCTGCCTGCTGGCGCATACGGTAAGACACTTTCCAGCTTCACGGACAGCGGCAGCGTCGCCTCTTGGGCGACGGACGCCATGACTGCGCTGGTCAAGGCCGGGACGGTCACGGGCAGCAAAGGAACGCTCAACTCGACCGGCACCACCACCCGTGCAGAAATGGCGCAGGTGCTGTACAATCTGCTGGGAAAATAACGACAGTTTGCTACGGAATGGGGACGCAAAGCCATAGGGTCTAAGACGCTTTATGAGCGTTACGACAGCTTGGCTACCAGAAGTCACAAAAGCCTGCCCTGTTTGAGGGCAGGCTTTTAAGCGACCTGTAAAGCTCCAATTGAGCATGACATTTACTCAAGTTCGTCAAAAACAGCGATAGTTTTCAACAGTTAAAACTGCGCTTGTTTATGATAAATCTTTTTTTACTATTTTAAGAAAATGGCTTAGATGCTTGATTTTTTAAAGTGATATATCCTTTTATTGCTTTCAGAGGGGCAAGCGCAGCCTGCGTTGCGCAATCAAAACCAAAAAAGTTTATGGACTCGAACCGACGGAGGTGAGAGTCAAATCTATGTAGTGAACTATAATTGTTGTTATGGTATAATATGGTAGATTACTTTCCCTATAAATAAGGAGCTTTATAGACTGATATTATTTATATATAAGGGGGAATCTTATGAAATACATATCATTGATGCAGAAAGTGATAAAGTCAAAAATTATACTATCCAGGAACTGAGTAATGGTGAATATAAGGATGGTAATGCTTGATGTTGAGGATGCCACTGAATTTGAAGCCTCTAAAGAAAAAGTAACCTTATTCTATTATGATTTAGCTGGAAAAAAACTCATCCCTATAGAATCATCATCTGCAAAAATATTTAATCCTCAATGGATAGATGATTTTACAATTGAATTTGATAATCCAAAAGGTCAAGACAGATTAAGATATAGTCTGAAGGACTGATTTACATGGGCGTAGAGCCTCAATACGGTGAATAAGGAGGTATGTTAATCATGACAGCAATCGCGCTAGTTCTATCTTTTGTCGTGCCTTACGGTTTGGTTATGCTGATCTTGTTTTTTATTATAAAGGCAGCAGTTAAGGCCGCGTTTGAAGATAAAATGGAGAGAATAGATGCAGTTCTCCGTCAAAAAAATGATGATGTAATCGATGCTAATGATGTGATCAAGCTGCGGAATTTTGGTATTCTGAGCGACGACGAACTGGAAGAAGCCGCTGAATTGTATCAAGCGGCAAAAGAAAGAGAGGAAAATCACAAAGCGTTTATCAAATATGAAAAAGTGCTTTCCGAATTGAAAGAGATAGGCTATCTCAATGACGAGCAGTATATGGATAAAAGCAATGCGCTGAAAAAGTACTGTAATATTGAGTAGGGGAATGTTTGATTTTGAAGACTTAATCTTCATTAAGCTCTGAAACGTCCATTCCTGGTCAGATTTGCCTTTGCTGTTTATCTATGTTATAATACCTGTATATTAAATAAGAAAAAGAACCGTCTTTATCAAGAAGGGCTTTAGGTATCCACCGCATGGTGTTGTCTGAAAGGCCCTTCTTTTATATTATCGCCTATATGGCCATACTAGCTGTATAGGAAGGCTATGGAGTTCAATCTGCACTATGTGGATTGAAACATAAATATTCAATAATTCAGGAGGGAAAAAACATGGATATCATTACAGTGCAAAAACGTGATGCCGCGGCAAAAGCCAAGCAGCTAAGGCGCTCCGGGCTTATACCGGCCAATATTTTCGGCGGAACGCTTCCGGAGTCAATTTCTATCCAAATTGATGAAGCGACTGCACGCAAGCTGGTTCGCCTTAAACGGGAAGGCAGCAAGCTGCGGCTGACTCTGGATGACCAGGTCATTCCGGTGCAGATTAAAGAAAAAACCCAGGACACTTTGAGCCAGGAAATCATTCACATCAGCTTTCAGGCGTTGAGAGCCGATCAAAAAGTCAACAGCGTTATTCATATCCTGTTGAAGAACATCGACACAGTAACGGGGATACTGGAAAGGATTATGCTTGAAATCCCTTACGCATCTCTTCCGGCTGATATGATTGACACCATAACCATTGATCTTGAAGGCATACGGGTCGGCAGCGTTTTAACAGTCGGCGACATTCCCGAACTGCAAAACGAGAAAATCGATTTGCAGGTTGATGGGGACAGCATTATCTTGCGAATCAATGACAAAAACCGCGCCGCAGTACAGTCCCAAGTACAGTTTCAAGAAGAGTCTTAACACATAGTCATAGGCTCAATTGATATTATTTATGTACACACGATGAAGAATCCGGAATCTGGTAAATCAGGTTCCGGATTTTTTCTATACATGTGAGAGTTGGGGGTGAATCTTGGCATATATATTGCAATTTATAAAGTTATATGTCGGAGTTATAAAAAATCTGGAATTCCCGGATGCCCTTGATGAATCAAGAAGGGATCGTAAATCTTGATGTAAATTCGAATCGTTGATGCCGACTTGCATCGAATTTATCATGCACTGCTTGTAACCAAAACTTTTTGAACTCATATTTAATGAATCTCCTCCTCAAATTTTAAATGATTAACTTAAAGTTTTGGTTACAAAAGTGTGCAGACAAAATAAAGCCGGAGGACCTTTCCAAATTGCTTTACGGAGGATATGATTATGAATCAGGCGGAACTATATAAAATACTGAAATCTACCGTTATCTTTACAATTGTTTTCGGAGCGATCAACCTTGGAATCGTGCAGTTCATACAGCAGATAAAACCGCGGCAGGTCAACTATATGGATGAAATCATATTTGCGCTGTGCACAGGGCTCTTTTATGGTATGATTAAAATTTTTAATCATAAAAACGCCAAAAATAAGCCGTCTGCCAAGCAATAGCGCTCCTTTTCAATCTGTGGACTTAAGAAGAAAAGAGAAAATCTTTAATATTTTGCAGGACTTTTTTGCTGAGACGTTTTGTTCCCTGAACAGAAGAGCCGGACGGCTTATTCACGCAGAATACATTGGGAAATGAAACGATCTCCCCGGAAGCATCCCCTGACGCCATCACGGTATCGCAAAGAAAATAGTTGTCTTTGTTTGAAAGCCAATTTTTAAGCGCGTCCATGTCATGACAGGGCCCGATGGAGGTATTGATCAGTATTTTCCCGTTTCCAAACAGTTCGAATTCATGCTGGTGCAGGAGGATTGCGTTTCTGCTCAGGCAGGTGCAAAGAATATCAACCGTCTTTAAAAGCTCTTCCAGAGCCAGATACTGAAACCCTTCTTTTTCCGACTCCGGTTTCCGGGTTCGACTGTAATAATACAGGTCTGATCCAAAAAACTGCAGCCCCTTACCAACCATTCGACCGCTTGTGCCAAGTCCTAAAATGCCAATCTTTGTACCGGTCAGTTCCACCGGTCTGTCTCTCCACTGCCGGCTGCCGAAGCCGTGCATTAAACGGACCAATTCGCTGACCACATATTCAACGACGCCCTCATCCCCGTAGTCGCGAACTCCCTTTACGGCAATCCCGCGCGTTTCCGCCGCGAGAATATCCACATTCGCGCTTTCCGGCGAGTAAAGGCTGCAGCACATACCGATATAGCGGATCTCCTTACAGGAATGGATGACGCGAGCGTCTATGTTTGTAGTGTAGGATACCAGGACGGCGTCTGCATCGCCAATCCGCTGTATGATTTCTTCATTCCCCTTTGGCAGATCCTGATACAATTTCACTTCATGGGCATAGGAAGAGAGGGAAGCTTTGGATGCCTGATCCAGGTTGACAGGCTCGATTGCGACTAGCTTTTGAAACATATGGAAAATCTCCTTTCTGATTGCTTTTATTTAACCTTGTTCGTATGCATTCCGTGCCCAAAGGATGAATTTTGAACGATCCAGCGGATTGACGCCGCGGTACGGCGCAGATACGTCCACCTCCTCCGGACATTTTTGGTAGCTGTGAAACCTGGTGCTTAAAACACCTTGCCCGGAAGTGATGGAGGCCAGCTTGACGGGAAAATCCAGGGAGGCAGCGGCAGGCAATATGCCGGTTATCGTCAGCCGTCCGTTCTGAATCGTCGGGCTTTCAAACTCCCCCCGCATGTTGATGATTTCCCCGATGATCTTACCGCTGAATTCCTCGGGAACGATCATGCGATACGACAGCATCGGCTCCAGCAGCGCGGTTCCTGTATTTTGCAGGCCTTTCATCAATGCGATGGGAGTGGCCACAAAAAAATCAAGGGGGTGGGTGTGAACATTGTGATATTCCCCATCGATCAGGGTGATTTTGGCGTCGACGACCTCCCAGCCCTTTATGCCTTGAGACAGTGCTCGATACACGGCTATTTCCACATGATGCTGATAACGGTACGGAATTTTATTCGGAGATACCTCTGACTGATAGACAATTCCGCTTCCGCGCAAACCTGGCTCGATTTTAAATTTTACAACGGCCCAGCAGGGCTTCGGCATCGTATAAGCATCACAGCCTTCTCCGTCCCGGATCGGAGTTTCCTTATAAATGACGGAAGGTTTCCCAAAGATAACGTCCAGCTGAAACCGTTCCCGTAACAGGGCGGTCAATACCTGCGTCTGCATATAGCCGGTGATGTTGAGCAGGAGCTCCCGGGTTTCATTTGAGGTATAAAAGCCCAAAAGCGGATCCTCTTCATTTAGGATGGAGAGAGCCTGTATCAGTTCCGGCAAAGCATTTTTGTCTGCCGGGCTGACAGAAACCGTAAGGAGCGGGGTGACCCATTTTACCGTCCTGGGAATCCCGTCGCCGGTCCCGACGGTATCGCCCACGGACACGCTTGACAATCCGCAGACCGCGGCAATATCTCCTGCCTCGATCAGACCGGTGTCCTTATATTTTCCTCCTGAAAATTTTCTGATCTGTGTGATTTTTTCCTCCCGGCCGTTTGGAAGAACCACGCTGTCCCGGTTGCGCAGGACGCCCTGATACAGTCTGATATGGGCTGTCTTTCCCATTCCGGGATCGTAATCCACTTTAAAGACGATGCCGGATACGGGAGCCTCTGTATCCGCCTCACGGTACGAAAAAAATTCTGCCGTGCTGTTCAGAAGCTCAAGGATTCCGGTTCCGTGCATGGC
>CAMJRV010000180.1 GCA_946408315.1 uncultured Bacillota bacterium
GTGTATCCCGGTTCCGCGTGCGTAAAAGACGGTTCCGCCGTGGGCGCCGGCTGCTTTGGCCCCGTCTACCACCTGATCGGCAAAGCCGCGGTTTACGATGGTGAGCACACAATCGTACGGATCGTCGCAGTTGGAAGGAAAGCCTGAGTCCTCCTGCTCCTGTAATGCAACCATATAGCGGAACGCCAGGGGTCCGCTTATGCCGCTGATGGGAATGGTGAAGGCAAGTCCGTGGCTGGGCTCGTCAAGGTCAAATTTATATAAGACTTTATTCAGCATTTCAAACGCGATGTTTTCAGAAACGACACTGAAAACCAAATCTCTTTCAAGGGCAGTCAACCCGAGGTAATCCATAAGCTGAGAACCTGCGGCACAGTACGCAGGGGAGATCAGATTGAAGGTTACCCCGTCTTCGCGCAGGGCGTCCGCCACCTCATCTCCCAGACCTCTGTCTACAATCGTAACCAAGAGTTTGATCTTCTTGATTCCGGTCACTCCGCATTGCTTTGTATCCTCCATGGCAAACAATTAACTCCTTCCTATTTCTTTCTTTCCCGGGGATCGTCAAAATCTTCCCGTATGACTAGCTTTTGCATTTCTTCAAAATCTATATAATCATTGTCTTCGATTATCTCATTATAAAGCTTTTCTTCCCGCAGGTCACTAGCCCATTCAAGATTTTCTATAAATTCTGTATCTCCTGCCCAGCCGTAGTGTTCCGCCACATCGCAGCTCTGACCGTACCAGGCGAGGATTTCTTCTTCTTCCTCGATTTCATCGGCAATATCTTCCATAACGTCGACTTCTTCTTCCACGGTGTTCCTGATCTTGAAGTTGTAGATCAGTCCCATGACCTGTATCGTGATCAGAGGCGTCATGGCGACCATGGCGACGACGCCGAAGGCGTCGGTCAGCATATTTCCGCCCACGGCCGTACAGGCTCCCATGGTGAAGGGGAGCAGGAAGGTTGCCGTCATAGGACCGGACGCGACCCCGCCGGAGTCGAATGCGATGGCGGTAAATATTTTCGGCACGAAAAAGGTCAGCGCAAGGGCCAGAGCGTAGCCGGGGACCAGGACGTACCAGATGCTGATTCCGGTCAGCACGCGGATCATGGCCAGGCCGATGGAAATGGCAACGCCGATGGACAGGCTCCACAGCATGGCGTTCTTTGAAATCGCACCGCCGGTCAGCACTTCGACCTCGTCGTTCAGAACGTGGACCGCAGGCTCCGCCGCGACGATGAAAAAGCCCATGAGCATGCCGAGGGGAATCAAAATCCAGTTATAAGAAAGGCCGCCGATGTAATCCCCGATAAACTGCCCTGCCGGAAGGAAGCCGACGTTGACCCCCGTCAAAAAGAGCACAAGCCCCGCGTAGGTGTAGATAATTCCGACGATCAGCTTGATCATCTGGCTTTTCGGAAGCTTCAGGGAAAAGATCTGAAACAGGATAAAGAATACGATGATCGGCGAGAGGGCGAGGGCGACCTCCTCCGCATAAAAAGGCAGGCTCTGGCCAAACAAATGAAAGATTTGGCCGACGCTGGTAATTTCCGAAATTTCGCTGCCGGTCTGCGCCCCGGAGGACGAATCGAAAAACATCCCCATAATCATGACGGCCATAATCGGTCCCACAGAGCAAAGGGCTACAAGTCCGAAGCTGTCGTCATGGGAGCTCTTTCCGCCGCGAACGGAGGATAGGCCGATTCCCAGCGCCAGGATAAACGGAACTGTGATGGGGCCTGTGGTGACGCCGCCGGAGTCAAAGGCCACCGCCAGATAGCTATCGGAAGTGAAGGTCCCCAGCGCAAATACGGCGACATAAAGTCCGATCAAAATATAGGACAGTCTCCATTGAAACAGGATACGGAGCAAGGCCACCACGAGGAATACGCCCACGCCGACGGCAACCCAAAGAATGAGGACCATGTTCGGCACGGAGGGCACCTGCTCTGCAAGGACCTGCAGATCGGGCTCTGCGATGGTGATCATCGTACCCATGATCAGGCAGGCGACGATCAGGAGCCCCAGCTTTCGGGACCGGATCAACTGGGACCCGATCTGTTCCCCCATAGGCATCATCGCGGTATCGGCTCCCAAAGTAAATAACCCCATTCCCATGATGAGCAGAGCGGCGCCGAGGAGAAAAAGGCCGCGGACGCCGAAAGGCATGGGGGTTATGGTAAAGTTCAGCACCAAAACAATTAATGAGATGGGGAGAACGGAAGTAAGCGATTCCTTTGTTTTTAAAATCAGTTTTTTATTCAAACGAAAGCCCCCTTTACGGATCTGTGAGCAATAAAATCTAAACAGCTTGGAAGATGTTTCTCTGTGTTCGGTTATTCCAGGTCCACATATTCGTTATCTTCTGCAACCTTTTCCAGGAGATCGTCGTTTTCGCATGCGGCGTCTTCCTGATCCAGTTCTTCGGCAATTTCGTCGATGACGTCTTCTTCTTCCTCTTCCGTATTTCTAATCTTGATCTTGTAAATCAGGCCCATGACCTGTATGGTAACCAAAGGTGCCATCGCTACCATGGCGATGATTCCGAACGCGTCCATCAGCACATTTCCGCCCACCGCAATGGTAGCTCCCATGGCAAAGGGCAGGAGGAATGTCGCCGTCATGGTTCCCGAAGCGACGCCGCCGGAATCAAATGCGACGGCGATAAATATGTTCGGCACAAAAAAAGTGAGAATCAGCGCTATGAGATATCCCGGCAATAAAAAGTACCAGATGCTCAGGCTATAGATGACGCGGATCAGGGACAAGCCGATTGATAAGGAGACTCCGATGGAAAGGCTCCACATCATTGCATTTTTGGAGACGGCTCCTCCGGTGATCTCTTCCACCTGATCGTTTAAAACGTGAACGGCCGGTTCGGCGGCTACGATAAAATAACCTACAACCATTCCAAGCGGGATCAAAATCCAGTTGTAGGAAATGCCGCCAAGGTGCTCTCCGATAAAGGCGCCTGCGGGCAAAAATCCGATGTTTACGCCCGTCAGAAACAGAATAAGCCCTGTGGAAGTATAGATAATTCCGACGGCTATTTTGATCATCTGGCTTTTCGGAAGCTTTAAGTAAATCAACTGAAAGACTACGAAAAACAAGACGATCGGCAGGAGCGAAAGCAAAACCTCCCTCGCGTATACCGGAAAACCTTCCTGAAACAATTGGAAGACCTCCGCAAGGGTTTCGGCATTCTTTGTTTCCGCGGGAGTGACGCTCCCCAATCTGGAGGAATCAAAAAATATCCCCATGATCATGACTGAAATAACCGGACCCACCGAACAGAGAGCCAGAAGGCCAAAACTGTCGTCGTGGGAGCTTTTACTGCCGCGAACCGCCGACACACCGATTCCCAGTGCGAGGATGAACGGAACCGTAATCGGTCCTGTGGTGACGCCTCCCGCGTCAAAAGCCACGGCCAGATAGGTTTCGGAGGTAAACGCGCCGATTGTAAAAATGATCAGATAAAGCAGTACGAGCAAATAGGATAATTTCCATTGGAAAAGAATACGCAACAGGGAAATGACTAAAAATAGCCCTACTCCAATAGAAACAGATACGACCAGAGTCATCTTTGGGATAGCGGGTACTTGTCCTGCGAGGACCTGAAGATCAGGCTCCGCCATAGTGACGATTGTCCCCATTACCAGGCTTACGCCGATTAAGAGAACGAGTTTACGGGATTTTGTGAGCTGGGCTCCCATATGTTCCCCCATAGGCATCATCGCAACCTCTGCGCCTTGGGTGAAAAGACCCATGCCGACGATTAACAGCAGAGATCCGATCAGAAATGAGCTTCGAATGTGAAACGGCATCGGCACTATCGTGAAATCAAGAAGAAACACAATAATGGTGATCGGTAATACGGAAGTTAACGCCTCCTTTGTCTGTAAAATCAGTTTTCTGTTCAATAGATTCCCCCCTTGTTCTTGCTGCCGACTGATGAGACAAAACATGAAAAATACATATGCGGGGTATGCATTGTCTACATATGTATAATTTATTATACCCGAAAAATCGATAAATTTCAAGAAATTTGCTCGTAAAAAATAAGGAATTTAGTGATAAAAGTGAAAAAAACATGGAGGTCATTATGAATATACTAATTGCCAACGATGACGGAATCGACGCAAAGGGGATTAAGGAGCTTGCGCGGGCGTTGTCGCAGATTGCGAATATATACGTGTGCGCGCCGCATACTCAGCGCAGCGCCTGCGGCCACGGGATCACTGTGGGCAGGCCGATCAACGTACGGGAAGTGGAGTTTCCAAATGCAAAAGGAGCCTGGGAAATTACCGGGACGCCTGCAGACTGCGTAAAGCTGGGCTTAAAGAAGCTGGCTGAGCAGGAGATCAAGATCCATATGGTCTGCTCCGGAATCAATCACGGAGGGAATTACGGAACGGATACCCTTTATTCGGGGACCGTTTCGGCAGCCATCGAGGGCTGCATCTGCGGACTGCCCGCAGTTGCGGTCTCTGTGAACGACCATCATCCCACCACCTTTGAAGCGGCCTGCGAGCTTGCGATAAAGACGGTGAAAGCTGCGGCGGGCAAAATGGATGCGAACACCGTATTGAACATCAATGTGCCGAATCTTCCGCCGGACGAGATCAAGGGATTGAAGATCGCGAGGCTCGGGGCCAGAGAGTATGAAGAGTGGTTTGAGCCGAGAGAAAACGAGAACGGGGAGATGGAATACTGGTATTCCGGAACGCCGGTTGTCTATGACGATCTGCCTGGGGATATCGACGTAATCGCCATGCAGGAAGGTTATGCGACCATAACGCCGCTGCACTACGATTTAACAAGCTTTCAATTGATTGAGGAGGTCAAGACATGGGGAATCAAGTACAAAGATTAAAGAAAGAAGATACCGTACTGGTCGGAATTGATTTTCAGGAGCGGCTCATGCCCGCAATGAAAGATAAGGAAGAGCTGGAGGAGGCCGCCGTCAAGCTCGTCAAGGGCTGCAGGATCCTTGGAGTTCCCGTGGTTCTCACACAGCAGTATACAAAGGGGTTGGGACCTACCGTTCCCGCGATTGCCGCGGCTATGACCGAAGCGGTTTCCGAGGACGTCGGTGAGGCAGACTTTCAACCCGTTGAAAAGACGAGCTTCAGCGCCATGGGAGAGCCTGCGTTTGTGGAGATCCTGGAGAAGCTCGGGAGAAAAACCGTGATTATCGCGGGAATCGAAGCTCATGTATGCGTGCAGCAGACGGTGATTGATCTGCTGGATAAAGGGTATACTGTTTTTGTTGCCAATGATTGCATTTCATCGAGAAGCAACAAGGACAAAAAACATTCCCAGCGCAGAATGGGAGACGCGGGCGCTGTCGGCACGACCTATGAATCGATTCTGTTCGAGCTATTAAAAGGAGCAAAGGAACCTGGATTCAAACAAATTTCTGCACTGGTGAAATAAGAAAATCTAAGAATTATTTCAACGCGGTGTGAAATAAGGAAAGGCACAAAATATGTTCATGCTCGAAAACCGAATCACCATCGAGGAAAGACCGCTGCTGGAGGAATACCTGAAAGGATTTGAATACGGCACTTCAGGACTTTCCTTTACCTCCCTTTACATGTGGAGAAATATAAACAACTTCAGCTGGCAGATCATCGGCGATTACTTATGTATTGCGGGACTCAGCCATCTGGAACTGGACACGAAGGAACCCTTCCTGTTTCCGCCCCTGACGAAGACGGGGACCTACGATCCGAAAGCGCTGAACGCGACGATCAAAGAGGTAAGGCAGATATT
>CAMJRV010000181.1 GCA_946408315.1 uncultured Bacillota bacterium
TTAGTAGGTGCCATACAGAAATTCCTCGGCTTTAGCCGAAGTGGAATTTTTCAGTTCAGCTGGAATGCAATTCTACAGTTCAGCGGAGCGGCGCTAGCCGCTAAGGGGGGATCATCATGTTTTTAAAGAAATCTGATCAGATGGAGATACCGATAGAAATGGTCAGTGCCAATCCGGATCAGCCGAGAAAGGTTTTCGAGGAAAAGGAGCTTTTGGAGCTGAGAGATTCGATCAAAGAATTCGGCGTGATACAGCCGATTATTGTAAAGAGGGATACAAAGGGGTTATACACCATCATTGCGGGGGAAAGGCGGCTGAAGGCGGCGGCGCTGGCCGGGCTGAAAAAGATCCCCGCAATTATCCGGGATGCGGACGATAGGGATTCGGCGCTTCTTGCCCTGGTCGAAAACGTTCAGCGCGAAAACCTCAGCTATCTTGAAGAAGCGGCGGCCTATAAGCGGCTGATGGAGGAGCACGGGCTCACGCAGATGGAAATCGCAAAGAGGGTCGGGAAGCAGCAGTCCACCATATCGAATAAAATTCGGATTCTCGCCCTGCCGGAGGATATCAGGCAGGTGCTGGCGGAAAATCAGCTTACGGAACGCCATGCAAGGGCGCTGCTGAAGGTTGGAGATGAGACGGTCAGAAAGCAGATTCTGAGCAGAATCCTGGAACACGGCCTGAACGTCAAACAGACGGAAAAGCTGATCGAGGATGTCCTGAAAAAACAGGAGGAAGAAAAGCGGAAAGGGGAGAAGCTGAGGTTTATCAATTACCGGATCTACCTGAATACGCTGAAGAAGGCTTTTTCCAGCATTTCCGAAATAGAATCCAACGCGAAGTTTTATCAGGAGGACAAAGGGGAATATTTAGAGGTTAGGATAGTTATACCAAAAAAGGAAAATAAATCAAAATTGGCCGTCGTGGATTGAAACAGGGGTAAATAAAAAGGTTTCCGTGGGCAGATGTTTCACGTGAAACCTTTTTTTATTCTGGAAAAAACTATGGAGAAAAAAGTGTGGATGGTATATAATGAGAGAAGAATCAAATAAGGATGAAATAAAAATATTATAATTTTTCGAATATACTAGGAGGTCAAGATCTTGGGAAAAGCCATAGCAATATTCAACCAAAAAGGCGGCGTCGGAAAGACGACAACAAACATAAACCTTGCAGCCTGCCTTGCATTGAAAGGTAAGAAAATACTGATTTTAGATATCGATCCTCAGGGAAATACGACAAGCGGCATGGGTATTTCCAAAAAAGGTCTGGAGAAGACCATGTATGAAGTCCTGATCAATGATAAGCTGGAGCCTGCTGAGGCGGTCATTCCTACAAGGGTAAAAAATCTGGATATCATACCGGCCAGTGTGCAGCTTGCCGGAGCGGAGATTGAACTGGTCCAGTTGGAAGCGAGAGAAAAGCGGCTGAAAAAGGCCCTTGATAAAATAAAAGGAGCTTACGATTACATATTTATCGACTGTCCTCCATCCCTCGGCCTGCTGACGATCAATTCTTTGACGGCCGTAGACAGCGTACTGATTCCGATCCAATGTGAGTTCTATGCCCTGGAAGGGGTAAGCCAGCTGATGAGTACCATCGAGCTTGTAAAAAAGAATATGAATACGAGTCTGGAAATACAGGGCGTTATTTTAAGCATGTTTGACGGCAGGACAAACCTTTCGATACAGGTGGTGGAAGAGGTCAAGAAGTATTTTAAGGAGAAGGTTTACACGACAGTGATTCCCAGGAATGTGAGACTTGCGGAAGCTCCAAGCTACGGTATGCCCATCACGGAGTACGATCCAAAATCAAAAGGGGCGGAAGCATACTTTGAATTTGCGGAGGAATTTCTGGAACTGGAAGGTGAACAATAATGGCTGCGCCGAAAGGAAGAGGTCTGGGAAAGGGACTGGAAGCTCTTTTCAATGACGTGGAAATCAGTGCAAGCGCTTCGGACCGCTCCGGAGAGAATCAGGAAGGAATCCTGTTCCTGGACGTAAACGACATCAAGCCGAATTCAAAGCAGCCGAGAAAGAACTTTCCCGAAGATAAAATAGAAGAGCTGGCAAGATCCATAGAAACCCATGGGATTATACAGCCTATCATGGTGAGGCCTTTCGGGGAAGGTTACGAGATCGTGGCAGGCGAACGCAGATGGCGCGCCGCAAGGAGGGCGTCTCTCAAACAGGTTCCCTGTATTATCAGAGAGTTGAGCGAAGAGCAGAACATGCTGATCGCCATCATCGAAAACATGCAGCGCGAAGATCTGAATCCGATGGAAGAAGCCGAAGCTCTGAATCAGATGATAACGAATTTCGGAATGACCCAGGAGGAGGTATCCAAAAGCGTCGGAAAAAGCCGGCCTTATATCACCAATGCGCTGAGACTGTTGAAATTGCCGTCTGAAGTACAGGAACTGGTGGTTCAGGGCGATTTGACGAACGGACATGCCAGGGCGATTGCAGGAATCAAAGAGGTAAAGAGGCAGGTCAATCTTGCCAATAAAATTGTCAGAGAAGGCCTTTCCGTCAGAGAAACGGAAACATTGGCAAGCCAGGAGAACGAGAGCATCAATAAGCCGGCCAAAGCGAAGCCAAGGGCAAAAAACCGTGAGATAACGGATATGGAAGAAGAACTGAAATCAGCTCTAGGCACTAAAGTTGCCATCAATCACGGGACGAGAAGAGGGAAGATTGAAATAGAGTATTACAGCAGGGAAGAGCTTGAAAGACTGCTGGAGCTTCTGATGACGCTAAAACAGTATTAAATAGTGGTAATAAAAGATAGTGTTTCACGTGAAACACTATCTTTTTATCATTAAGAGGTGAGGCTATCCGGCAAGGTGAAAACCCGACAAATTGCCTGGAGCAGAAAGAGCAGATTTTCCTGTCTCCGCATAGTATAAATCAAGGTGCGATAGGATCACGTTAGCCTGTAGATTCCTACCGCCTTATACTGTCGGAGGTGCTGTATGATATATCTGGATAACGGAGCCACAAGCTTTCCCAAGCCAAAGGGAATGATGAACGCTATGGTTGAATGTATGCGTGATTACTGCGGAAATCCCGGGAGATCGGGCCACCGCATGTCGATGAAAACAGGAGAAGAAATCTACAAAGCGCGAAAAGAGCTGGGAAAGCTTTTTCATATTGAGGATTGCGGCCGGATCATATTCACATCTAATACGACCGAGTCTCTGAACCTTGGAATAAAGGGCGTTCTTGAACAGGGGGATCATGTAATCACAACCTCCATGGAGCACAATTCGGTGCTGCGCCCTTTGAAGATGCAGGAAGATTCCGGCGTTGAGACGACAATCGTGAAATGTGCGGGAGACGGCAGCCTGAATGTTGAAGCGCTGAAAAAGGAAATAAAGGATAATACAAAGTTGATCGTCTGTACCCACGCGTCCAACGTTACCGGAACGATCCTTCCGGTGAAGGAAATCGGAGCGCTGGCAAAACAGAAGGGTATCCTCTTTATGGTGGATGGGGCGCAAAGCGCAGGCTGCATACCTATCGACGTAATCGATCTGAAGATCGATATGCTTGCGCTTCCGGGACATAAAGGCCTGCTTGGCCCAATGGGCACGGGCATGCTCTATGTCAGCGACAGCGTTGCGATCAGACCGCTGAAAGAGGGCGGAACCGGCACAAAATCCCGGGAATTGGATCAGCCGATGGATTTTCCGGACGGATATGAGGCAGGTACCGTCAATGCGCCGGGCATCATAGGCCTGGGCCATTCCTGCAGCTATATTTCCGAAATCGGTGTAGAGAATATCAGGGCGTACGAAGAGGAACTCACCTCTGCTCTGGATGAAGCCCTGAGAAACATGGACAATGTCAGGGTATACGGGCCGTGGGACTGCAGAAAAAAGACGGGAGTTGTGACGTTCAACGTGAATCATCTGGGCTGCGAAGAGGTCAGCGAAAGACTGAGCACCGATTATGAGATTGCGTCCCGGGGCGGTTACCATTGCGCGGCTCTGGCCCATAAGACCATAGGGACCTATGAGACGGGAGCCGTTCGCCTCAGTGTCGGCCCCTACAATACGAAACGGGAAATTAAAATGGCGATTGAAGCCGTATACCAAATACAAAAAGTATGATATAATGAATCGATCTATCTT
The DNA here is from genome assembly GCA_946408315.1 of uncultured Bacillota bacterium. Classification (GTDB taxonomy): domain Bacteria; phylum Bacillota; class Clostridia; order Peptostreptococcales; family Anaerovoracaceae; genus Anoxybacterium. The sequence goes on from CAMJRV010000181.1 coordinate 4,136, forward strand.
ATGTAATTGCGCCGCGGACGGCGCACAGTTACAGAAGATGATCATTCTATATTCCGAACTCTGCAATTTTTTCGGCGGTGTCAGATAAGGTACGAAGGGGAAGGCAAAATGAAGATTCAAGTAATCAATGGACCAAATTTGAATATGCTGGGAATACGGGAGCCTGAGATTTACGGTTCTCTTACGCTGGAAGAAATAAACAGCCAGATGAGAAAGAAGGGAGAGGCTCTCGGAATCTCATTGGAATTCTATCAGTCTAATCACGAAGGAGATATTATCGACAAGATTCAGGATTGCTACGGGAAGTCGGAAGGGATCGTAATCAATCCCGGCGCATATACCCATTACAGCATAGCGATCCGGGATGCGATTGCCGCCGTAGGCCTTCCGGCAGTAGAGGTCCATTTAAGTGACATCGAAAGCCGGGAGGAATTTCGTAAAATTTCGGTGATCAAGGATGTGTGCCGAAAACAGATTTCAGGCAAGGGCGTTCATTCCTATACGGAAGCCCTTGAATTTTTTGCAGAATCACTGGAGCAGAGGGAAGGAGGAGCGAAAGCATGCCAATCCGAGAAAATCCGTCCCTAATGCGGGAACTGATCGATAAGATGGATTACATGGTCAGAGTCATGGATGCGGACCACCAGGTCATCTACATGAATGAAAAGATGCGGGAAGAATTTGGACATACTCTGGGCCATATCTGTTATTCTCTGCTCGGGCGATCGGAGAAGTGTGACCACTGCGTCACGAAAGAGACGATGGAGACCGGAAAGCCGGTAATGAAGGACGTGCCCATCGGCGGCAGGTTCTATAACGTGATCTCTTCGCCGGTGAACAGCGAAAACGGAGAGCTGTATTCCATCGAGCTGTTCAGCGATATTACAGAGCAGAAGAAGATAGAAGACGAACTGATGAAGCATTATGAGAAGCTGAAAGCCGACATCGAGTTTGCAAAACATATCCAGGTTCGTACATTGCCGATAGACGGTACATATTGGAATGCAATGGAAGTCAGCTCCGTCTATGATCCCAGCGAAGATCTGGGAGGGGACCTTTACGATGTCATCCGAATGAACGGCAACGAATCCCTTCTCTACATAGCGGACGTCTCCGGACACGGGATTACGTCTTCCCTGCTGACAATTTTTCTGCGGCAGATGGTCCGCGGACGCGTTGGGGAAAGAAAGGTCGATCTGATACAGATCCTTGACCTCCTTCAGAAAAACTATAACGAACTTGGGATTGACAAGGAGCAATACCTTACGATCCTGTTCTGTCTCTATAATAAGGAAACAATGGAAGCAACCTTCCTGAATGCCGGACATAACTGCCTGCCCATCATCATCAGCGAGGCGGGAGAAATCAGAGAAGTTGAGGTAAAGGGAATGCCGGTCTGCAATCTTCTGAGACAGGCTCCCCACAATACGGTTACCGTTCCCGTAGCGGTCGGCGACCGTATCATACTTTACACCGACGGGATCACGGAAGCCTGCAATGAAAAGAGAGAGGCCTACGGAGCGGAAAGGGTGCTGCAGACGCTGCAGGATCATATGGAAATGGAGGGAAAAGCCCTTGCAGGAAAGGTGATCGAAGAAGCGGTATCGTTCAGCGGCAAACCGGCTGCCGACGAT
>CAMJRV010000182.1 GCA_946408315.1 uncultured Bacillota bacterium
TATCACAATTGCTCCACCAGGTTTGCCGACGGTTACCGTTACGGCTTCGGCGCCGAGGTGGGTATCAGCACAGGAAAGCTCCATGCCAGAGGACCGGTAGGTCTGGAAGGTCTTGTTACGTACAAATACAAGCTTTACGGCAACGGTCAGATCGTCGGGGATTATGCGGAAGGCAGAAAGTCCTTCCATTTCAAAGACCTGTAACAAAAACGGCAGCCGACGCTGCCGTTTTATTCAAATCGAACGTGACGCCGTCATCCAAGCAAAAAACAAGAATCTTTTAATCTGATTTTAATCCTCGTTAAAGGAGCTTTGAAGGATGGCTCTCTATAATAAAACCATAATCAATTTAAAACAACTTAGTTGGACGGCTCTTCAGAATCGAATGATCCTAAAGAATCGGACAGAATGTTAATCAGGAGGAAATTATTATGGTAACATTAGAACAGGTAGAAAAGCTTCGCGAGTATGCAAATATCTCCTATGACGAAGCAAAGGCCGCCTTGGAAAAGGCGGATGGAGACATCCTTCAGGCAGTTATTGATCTGGAGCGTCAGGGCAAGATCAGCTCGCCCCAGGGCGGAGGTCACTATAGTTCCAGCAGCATCATCCTATCCGGAAGCACGCAGGAAGAAGGAAATGAAAAAGAGAATACCCAATCGAAAAACAAGAGCGGCGAAAAATCCGCCTTCAGTCGAAATATGGGCAAATTCTTCCGCTGGATGGGAGAGGTCATTCACAAGGGAAACATTAACGCCCTCATCGTCGAGAGACACGGCGCTGTCATCATGAGACTGCCGATTACCGTGTTGGTTCTTATACTCCTCTTGGCGCCCTGGATTTCCGTTCCGCTGCTTTTGATCGGTTTGTTCTTCAGCTTCCGATATTCCTTCCAGGGACCCGATATCAAGGCCACGAAGGTGAACGACGCCATGGATACCGTTGCAAACGCGGCAGAGGAAATCAAGAACGACCTGCGGAGCTGATCCAGACTGCGCACCGAAACACATTCGCGAAACTAACCACACTTGCACACCGGGGGGTAATATGCAGGAACGTATCTTAATCGTCGAAGACGAAGAAAAGCTCGCCAGATTTATCGAATTGGAGCTCACCTTTGAAGGCTATGTGGTGGAAAAGGCGGCGGACGGAAGAACCGGACTCGCTCTGGCACAGTCCAAGCAGTTTGATCTCATCGCGCTGGATATCATGCTGCCGGGGCTCTCCGGCTTCGAGGTGCTGAGGCGCATCCGCCAGACCTCCTCTGTTCCGGTCATCATGCTTACCGCCAGAGACGATACGATGGATAAGGTGGCAGGCCTGGACGGAGGAGCAAACGACTATATTACCAAGCCCTTCGCCATCGAGGAGCTCCTCGCCAGAATCCGCGCCGTATTACGGAATAACGGGGCGGCAAAGGATGGTCCGAAAAATGCGGAACGGATCGTTTCTGCGGGTACTCTCCGCATGAATCTGGACAGCAGAGAGGTATGGGTAGGCGATTCCGCTGTTGAACTGACGAAAAAAGAATTTGATCTGCTGGCTCATCTCATGCAGAACAAGGGGCTCGTGATGAGCCGCGACCGCCTGCTCGACAGCGTGTGGGGTTACGATTTCGTAGGGGAAAGCAATGCGATCGACGTCTATATCCGGTATCTCCGCACTAAGATCGAAGAACCTTTCGGGTTAAAATTCATTCAGACGATACGAGGGGTGGGATATGTCATCCGTGAATAATGGAAACGAACGGCCAGGAAACAGCAATGACAGTCAGGCAGGGAATGCAAACAAGACGAGTTTCTCACTGGTAATGAGGCTGAACCTGCATACGATTTTCTATACATTAGGGGTATTGTTATCGGTAAATATTTTGTTCTGTCTTGCAGTTTCCTCCTTTACCCTGTGGAAAGCAGAGGAAAACGCAGCCGCTCTGCTGAAAGAACTCGATCCGCAAACCAAAACGACGATCATGGACTATCGTTTTGAACCGTCGGAAAAAAACCTCCGGGGAGTTGCGCTCCTTCGTGGAATCCAGCAGATCACGCCGCTGAAAGACCAGGAGGTCCTGAGAAGAATGTGGTTTGACGCCCGAAAGGGCCATCCCCTTTCCTCACTGAAATATCAATTGACCTTCGTGGAAGAAAGAGTAACTGCCACCTACAGTCTCGGCAAGGTGCTGGGTGAATATCTCTACTTCCTCTACGGCCTGCTCATCTTCGAGGCGCTGATTCTCCTTGCAAGGATCGGAAAAGGAAGGCGCAGTATCCGCCGCATCCTGCGGCCTCTGACGGAAATATCGCGACAGGCTCAAAATCTGAGCGCCGCATCCCCCAAGGGGCTTTCCGCCGACGAAATAAAAAGGCTGAGGGACCTCGCGGGTACCATCAGCAATATCGACGCGACGAAGCTCGATAAGCGCCTCTCCGTGGACGGGACGCAAAGGGAGCTTGTCGACCTGGCAAATGCGATCAACAGCATGCTGAACAGGATCGACGAGGCGTACCGTTCTCAGGTGCGGTTCGTCTCCGACGCCTCCCACGAGCTGCGAACGCCGATCTCGGTGATCCAGGGTTACGTAAACCTGCTGGACCGCTGGGGTAAAAATGACGAAGCGACCCTTCAGGAAGCCATCGACGCCATCAAGAGCGAGGCGGAGAGCATGAAGGAACTGATCGAACAGCTCCTGTTTCTCGCCCGGGGCGACAACGAGACGCTCCGTCTGGATTTGGAAACCTTCGATTGTTCCGAAATGATCGAGGAGATCTTCAGAGAGACGCAGATGATCGATCCGCTTCACACCTTCCGGATCAAAGGCAATACTCAGGCGTTTGTCACCGCGGACCGCCAGCTCTTGAAACAGGCCCTCCGTATCCTGATCGACAACAGCATCAAGTATACACCAGCCCAGGGAGAAATCGCCGTATCCGTTACGAGTGAAGATCAAATGATTCACATTTCCGTCCAGGACAACGGCATCGGTATCGATCCGCAGAACCTGCCCCATATCTTTGACCGGTTCTTCCGGTCCGACGAATCGAGAGCCAGGAAGACAGGAGGTTCGGGACTCGGTCTGGCAATCATGAAGTGGATCATCGACCGGCACAGCGGGACGGTCGAGGTCATCAGCGGAAAGAGATCGGAACCAGAACGACGATCATCTTGCCCGCGACAACGCCTCTTTCACCCGAAACCTTGTGATCTCGGCAACCAGATCGTAAGGAATCGGTTTGGAAAACGGCAATTGTATCGTTCCTTTGGCGGTCTTATAGTCCGACAGTCTGTCGGCAAAGGCCGCCACGCCGTTTTCTCCCGGATAAATCCCGATGTGACTCTTCGCCGCCGCAAAATGGATCAGATTTTCACCCTGCCAGTAAGTCGGCATCTTCCAGCTTATCTTTTCCGAAGCATCCGGCGCCGCCTCCCGAATCGTCCTTCGGAGCTTCTCCAAAATAATTCGGACATCGTCGGGAAACTGGGCGATATACTCATCTACGGTGGAATAGCGGACGCCGCTAAAAACATTCACACTCATATTCCGTTCCTTCCTTTAACAGTACCATTTGATCTTTGCGGGATTCTTTTCGTCGGGCACGGCAATAGCACGCAAAGCCGCTTCCATCCGCGCGCATTCCTCTGCGGCAATCTCTTCATAGACCTCCGGCTTTTCGCCGATACCAACACGCGTGTAAGCAACGGCCGCCGCGCCGTAAAACGCAAGGCCCAGCGAATGAGACGGCACATGAACGATCGATGCAGCCTGCCCGACCGCCCTGGCGGCAGCCTGAGCCGCCGGGTTTTCTTCCGCCTCTCTGGCCGCTGCATGGGCAGTCAGAATGAATCGCTTTACGACAGGCAGCTTGAGCTTACCTTCAAGCCAGTCCCTGGCGGCGTTCAGCGCATCTCTCGGACGAGTATCCCCGGGATAAGCGCTTTCATAGATCGGCAGAATATGTTCTTCAGCATAGCCGATACACCAGTTGGCAATCGTCGCTTTGCTCTGGGTTTCGATCAGCCGCATCAACGAAATAATATAAGGAGAATCTGCTTTTCCAAGCATTTTTCTCGGTGCCATCATAGGGTTGCTCCTTTCATACGCCGCTGTTTCTAACCGAAGGCACGGCGATCATAACGACGGCAAGGCATACGGCCATGACGCCGCAGATAAAAAAACAGTAATTCACACCGATGAGTTCAGAAACGCCGCCGCCCATCAGCAGCCCCAACGGCCCGGCAAACAGCCCCACGCTGTATGCCAGCGACAACACCCGGCCGAGGTATTCACCGGGGACCGCGCTTTGAAAGATCGCGGTGCGCAGCCCGTAGAAAAACGGCAGAGTCAGACCCATCAATCCCGACAGCAGAATAAAAGGCCGCAAGCCTTCGGGAGGAAGCAATCCGGCAGACGCCAGGCCAAGACCGTATACACCGATAGAAGCGGTAATCGCCCTGACCTTGCGAAGCCTGTTTCCCACCAAGCCGAGAAGCAGCGCTCCGACGAGAGTCCCGCTGGAAAACACAATTTCAACCAGGCTGGAATCCGCCACGCTGCCGCCGAAATAGGTCATCGTGATCAACGGATAAAGGGATCCGATGGGAAAGTAAATAAAGGCATAGATCGTACTGATCACGAGAATCGCCGTCATGCCCTTATTCCGGCGCAAAATCAGAAAGCCTTCCTTTGTGTCCCGCCAGATATGGAGCCGCTCTCCGCCGTCGTCCCTTTTGTTTCCGGGAATGGACAAAAACGATACGATCGTAATTGCAATCAACGCCCCGATCACATCCAGGAATATGATAGCGCTGAAACTCCATAAACTGTACAGCACCGCCGCCAGCGCAGGGCTGAGGATGAGAGAGAGCGACTCAAAGCTCTGAGTGAATCCCGCGCACCTTGCAAGCTGGTCTTTTGGAACGATCGTCGGGATGATCGCCTGAAAGGACGGCGTATGAAACGCGGCACCGACGGATCGTATGCAGAGGATGGCGAAGATAAGCCAGATCGGGATCTCCATCCCCAAAGCGACTACGGCCAGCAGCAAAGCAGCAAGTGCAATGCAAAGATCGGATAGAATGACGATCCTTTTCCGATCAAACCGATCAATAAAGACTCCCACGAACATCCCCAATATTGCTCTGGGCAGATACCCGGCCAAGGTAGACATCGTCACCACCGCCGCCGATTCCGTCCGCTGCGTCAGATGCCATACGATGGCGAATTGCAGAATGGAACTGGTGAGCATCGAGACAGTCTGCCCGATTCCCAGAAATACAAATCTTCTCTTCCAGTGTTCCATGATGCCTCCATCTGATCAGCCGGCAGCAGCACTGTCATTCAAATTGCTACGGCTCCCTATTGTTTAAAAAAGTCCTTGAACTTGTCCCCAAACAGATCGCCCAAGGTCGTACTCTTCTCTTCCTGAGTCAACTCAACGCCGTCGTCTACCTGACCTTCCGCCTCTTTTATGCTCAGGCTGAGCCTCCTGTTCTTTTCATCCATCTTCAGGATTACGGCATGAACCCGGTCGCCGACCTTCAATTTGTCAGAAGGCTTTCTGATCCGTTCCTCAGAGATTTCCGACAGGTGGACAAGCCCCTCGATTCCGTCCTCGATCTCGACGAAGGCGCCAAAGTCCATCAGCCTCGTTACCGTTCCCTCCACGAGGTCATCGACTTTATAATAATCGGAAGCGCCCTGCCACGGGTC
>CAMJRV010000183.1 GCA_946408315.1 uncultured Bacillota bacterium
TTCCTTATCCGCCCGTTCCTGGCCGAGGAACGGCACCTGAAGATCATAATAATAATCATCCTTTTCCGCCCAGTAGGGATTTACGGCCGCGATCACGCCAAGGTCCTTAAAGCGCGCAAAGTCGGAATCTTCGACCAGCTGAACATGGGTGATGGCATTCCGATAGTCGGAAGCGCCGTTCTGATCCTGCGCATAGGCAAGCGCGTTCAGCGCTTCATTGACTCCGGCGTCTCCGATGGCGTGAACATGGATCTGGAAGCCGGCTTTCTCCGCGTCGGCAAAGTCTTTGTTCAGCGCCTCCTGGTGCCACAGAGGTTCGGAGCGATAGTTTTCTCCCTTCTGCGCCTCCAAGGCATAAGGATCCTTCAGATAAGCGGTGGCGCCTTCAATGACTCCGTCCATAAAGAATTTAAGGGTGGTCATCTGGAAAAGCTCGCCTGCGTTGTCGATTTTCCGGGCCTCTTCAAATTTTTTCAGCTGAGCTCCGAAATCTTCACTCGGCGCGGTGGAATAGGCTCCGCAGATCCGCATCGTAAGCGCCCCGTTTTTTTCGAGATTCTTATATGCCTCGATGGCGTTGCCCCCGGCGGGAAGCAGAGCATCAAGGGCGCCCGTAAATCCGAGAGAATGGGCCATGTCCTGATAGAATTTGATTCCCTCCTCATATTGTTCGATGGAGTAATCGGGAAGCTGATTCAGCACCAGGTCGCCCGCCCCCTCCCGGAGCACGCCGGACGGTTCTCCCGTCGCCGGATCATGCTGAATGATGCTGTTTGAGGATGGGTTCGGCGTATCTTTTGTAATGTTCCCCACCTCCAGCGCTTTGGAGTTGACCCAGAGAGAGTGATGCCCTGCGTCATACAGCGCGATGGGGATATCCATATTCAGCTTTTCACAGATGGCGTCCAAATCCTTTTTATTCGGACCTGCAGCCCCAAATACGGGATCGACCCAACCGCTCCCCTTGATGGCGGCGGCGTCCGGATTCTCTTTCATAAAGTCTTCAATGATTTTGAGATAGCCGGCAAGATCCTTTCCTGCAGATACGTCGCAGGAATAAAGTAGCTCCGTGCCGGACTGGCAATGTCCATGACCTTCAAAGAAGGATGGCAGCAGCATCTTTCCGTCCAGATCGATGACCTTTGTCGCGTCGCCTTTATACTGCTCCGCATCCGCCGTGCTGCCTACGAAGATGATTTTTCCGTCTTTTACGGCGACTGCTTCCGCAGTGGTTTTGCCGGCGTCCACCGTATAGACAAAGCCGTTTGATAAAATCAGGTCTGCTACTGCCGTCTCCGGTGCTTTTGAGCCGCATCCCGAAGCCAGAAGGACAACACAGAGAAGTAATGACAGAACAAGTTTCTTTTTCATAGATTACCTCCTTATATAAACACAATAATAAAAACAAGAAAGACCGGTATCATAAAAACAAAAAAGACCGACACAAATACTGTGCCGGTCTATTAAAAGCGCATAGTCTGATATGTCTTTTAATCGCCCCCGGATGGATGCTGTCTGGAGCAGGTTCCCCTCTGCGAAGCAAAACGCTTTCAGAAGAAACGATATCTCTTGTTATTGAATTTATCACAATCTGCCAAGGGTGTCAAGAGTGATCGGAGCGAATTGGGCGACCCGTCAAGTCCCACAAGAATCTTATTCATCCTTCTCCTCCTCCTCTTTTTTCACTGAAGCCTGATTCCAATCATTCATTTCCTTTATCGTCGGTTCAAAAAATCTCTGCGCAATTAAAGTCGGAATGATTGCGCTCAGGATTACTACCGTAACCAGAATCGTATACTGGCTTTGGCCGATGATATGGTTGTTTAAACCGTACAGCGCGGAGATCGTGCCGAAGGTCAGGCCGGTGGACATCAGGAGAGTCGTATAGGTCGACATGCTCCTGTTCATCCTGGACCGGTATGCGACAGGCCATACCCCGATCGTTTTCAGAAAGATTTTCAGCAGCAAGAGAATCAGGATAATCCCGGCAGACAAGTAAACCGCCTTCAGCGACACGTAAAGTCCGGCCTTTATAAAATAGAACGGGGTAAAAATCGTAAACGCGATGGTCCGCATCCGATTGACCAGCGTTTTATCCGTCAGAAACACCCCCGCGACGACCAATCCGATCAGGTAGGCCGGCAGGACCGCCTCGCTTTTCGCCGTCGTTGCAAGACCTCCCATAAAGAGCAGGACCAGCAGAATAAATTTCACTTCCGGCTCGCTGACGCGCTTTGCACCGAGCTTGCCGATCAGGTACTTGGTCCACCGCGGCATGAGCCATAGGACAAAGGCCAGGACAACGACGAAGATCAGAAGAATGCCGTTGAAATCCGCAAAGAGGATTCCCAACGCCAGGACGGTTCCAAAGTCGGTGATAAAGCAGGAGGCCAGCAGCATTTTGCCCAGCGACGTATCCGCGAGCTCCTTCTCGATCAGAACAGCGTAGATCACAGCCACCGAGGTGGTGGACAGCGCGATCCCTGCAATCTGCGCCTGCTGAACGTTCCAGCCCAGCACGAACTGGGCAAACAACCAGATGAAGACAAAGGGAACGGCAAAGGAAAGAATCCCAACCGTCGAGCTGATTTTTATGTTGGCCTTCAACGACTGAGGATCGATTTCCGCACCGGCTAAAAAGGTCAGCACGCCGCTGCCCAGCATGGCAAGAAAGTCGATCCATTGCGTCGTCTCATGGATGCCGAGGAAATTGCCTGCAAGGATCCCGGCAAAGATCTCGATCAGCGCAACGGAAATCCCGACGCGAATCGAAATCAAACTGGCTAGAAATGCAAGCCCCATCCAAATTGCTGCTTCGAACCAAATATTGTCGAGCATAATCAGTTTCTCCTTTTCTTAATAAAATAGCTGTCAGCCTCACGCGCCCGCTGCAGATTCTCAGACTATCGACCAGGTGCGCATAAAAAAAACTCCTACACAAAGAATCATCGCCTGTAGGAGTCATTAGCAAAACAGCATTTAAGGTGAACTCCATCACCTGTCTCTATTTAATTCTATTTTTATATTACCACCGTCTCTATTGAAATTCAACCGGAGTTTACAAAAAAGTACAAGGAGTACAATTTTTCAAAAAGCACAGGGCGCTCTGCTACTTCTGCACTTCCGCAGTTACCGCAAACTGTTTGACGGGCAGAATCCACAGCAAATATCCTCTTACCTCTGCCTGATATCTCCCGTCCTGTCGAATTTCAACCGGATCGCCGGTCTTCGGGTCTTCATATCTCAGCACGGCTTGCTGACGCTCATCGGCCATTTTTATCTGAAACACCCGGTAATTGATCAAATGCATATCTTCCAGGATTCCGCTGTAATCCCGGGCAACCGAGCAATCGACAAAGTCTTTAAACTGCTGCTCCGCCGGGGAAAGATCCTTTACCTCATCGAAGAGATTGGATTTTAACGCCAGGGCGATCAGCAATACCAGAAACAGGAGAATCATGCCTTTTTCCGCTTTGCCGTGCTTTCTTGCCGCGGCCGCCTTATCAGAGCGTCCGGTCGTCTTCGACGCTGTCCCCTTCGCCTTCTTTCCTGACATTCCCTTGTCCCTTTCTCCCTTCGATCAGTTCGATGGCTCTCGCAACGCACTCCTCCATCCTGTCGTGGTCTTGCGACAGGTAAAGAAACCCGATCAACGCCTCAAAAGCTGTCGCCCACTTATATATGACGGGATCGGCGTTTTTCGGCTTCGTTGAAATTTTCTTATTGCGGGCGCGTTTGACAAGCCCCTGCTCTTCCTCGGAGAGCTCATCCATCATCGACTTCAGAGCATAGGCCTGGGCGTCCGCCCTGACAAACCGGACGGCAGCGCGATGAAGCAGGTCCGCATTGACCTGTCCCTTTTCAATCACGTGCCTCCTGACGTAGGTCTCATAGACGGAATCGCCGAGAAAGGCCAGCACGGTCGTATTCATGTAAAGAAGGTTCTGTTTTTCCATAATTGCTCCGGAGCTTACTCCACATCGTCTTTCGACACGCTCACCTTGCCCTGGAGCTCGGCTCCCGCGCTCATGGACAGAGTCGGCGCCGCCAGGGATCCCTTCACCAGCGAAGTGCTGGACATATGGGCACCCTTCAGCGCTTCAACGTTTCCTTTAATCTTTCCGTCGATGGTAATCAGGCTGCCTCTCATGTCTCCTGACAGGGAGCTGTCTTTCCCGACGGCGATGTCTCCTCTTGCCTTGATATCCCCATCGACGACACAGCCGCCAAATTCGATGTTACCGCCTTCGATATCGCCGGCGATCTTTCCCGTGACCTTAATATCTCCATAGGCAAAGACGTCTCCGATCACAGTTCCTTCGATCCGAACGTGACCTTTGCTGCTCACGGTACCGTTGATCGTCGTCTTCGGAGAAATCACGCCAACCTCGGAAACGGGCTGGTAGTTTTCAACCACAGGCTTTTCTGCTTCCTTCCACTCAAAGACCGGCAGGTCTGCAGGTTTGACGCTGACGGCGGCTGCCTCCGATTTCACGATTACGTCGGGGGCCGCCGGTTCTTCTGCGGCAGGCGTCTCTATCGGTGCGGCAGGCGTCTCTATCGGTGCGGCGGGCGTCTCCGTCGGCGCATCGTCCGTCGCTTCCGCAAGGACATTTTCCTCCTCAAGCTGTTTCTCAACGACTTTTTTCATCAGGTCGGAAAAACTCTCGCCCAGGTCGCCGCCCTTCATTATTTTATTATCCAAATCACTCATCGTCATACTTCTCCTTATCACACTACTCTTTCCGGGACTTCGATGTTATATTCCAAAAATGGAATCGAATTCTTTCTCGCTCTGGGAGCTGTCAAGGGCTACGCTGACGTTACCGTGAAGCTTGGCGCCCTGGCTCATTGAAATGGTCTGAGAACGTACGTCTCCGGCAAGTAGTGCATTTTCAAGAAATTCGGACATTCTGGCGATGGTAAGGTTCCCTTTGACTTTACCGTTCACCTTGATGCTGTCCGCGACGATATCGCCTACGACTACCGTGTTCAAGCCTATGGTCACATGGCCGTGGGCCGTAATATTTCCCTGAACGGTACAGCCATTTAACGTAAAGCTGTTTCCCGACATATCCCCCGCGATCTTTCCGGTCGCTTTGATATCTCCGTCGGTCTTTACCGATCCCTTCACGTCGCCATAAATATCGATATCCCCGCTGGACATAATCTCTCCAACGATCACCATGGATCTGGAGATTACCGTCGCGGGAGGTTCCTCCTGAATCGGCATTGTATTGCTTACAGTAACGGCTTTGGCATTATAGAGGAATTTTTTCCGCTCGGCATCGAATTCCGTCTCCGGCACTGCTTCCGCTTCCCATCCTGCATTCAGGTCAAGTCTTTTATTCTGGTCAAAAACCGCCTCCACCGCGGCATCCGGCATCCTCTCCTCCGGTTCGTTTTCATTTCCCGGCAGACCCATCAGATCCAGTACCGCTTTTGAGAAATTATTCTTTGTCGCCATTCTTATCCCTCCAACTTTGTTATATTGTCATATCGATATCAAAGGACATGTCAGTTTCCTTTTCGCTCAGCGGGATATTGACTGCACCCTGAATTTTCGCACCCTGGCTCATTGCGATCGACGCTGTCGTCACATTTCCGGCCAAAATGGCTTTTGGCTGGAATTTCGCTTCCTTCTCAACGGT
>CAMJRV010000184.1 GCA_946408315.1 uncultured Bacillota bacterium
AAGGTGGAAATGACGGGAATGCCGGAGCTGGTCGCCTGCCTCCACAGCTTTGTGGGCCTGGCAGCAGTCCTGGTAGGATACAACAGCTTCCTCGGCATGGCAGGAAACGGCACCCATGAAAGCGGCGCTCTTCTGACCATCGAGCTGACAGAAATATTTCTCGGCGTATTCATCGGCGCGGTGACCTTTACCGGTTCTATCGTGGCTTTTGGAAAGCTGAGGGGTATCATAAAGTCAAAAGCACTTTCCATTCCGGGTAAGCATTGGCTGAATCTGGGGGCAATCGTCGTTTCCGCAGTCCTCATGGGGCTGTTTATCAACGAAGGCGGTACAATGCTCTACCTGGCCGTCATGACCGGTATCGCCCTGCTCTTAGGGCTGCATCTGGTTGCCTCCATCGGCGGCGCCGACATGCCGGTCGTCATCTCCATGCTGAACTCTTATTCCGGCTGGGCTACGGCCGCTGCAGGCTTCATGCTTTCCAACGATCTTCTCATCGTGACGGGAGCGCTGGTAGGTTCTTCCGGAGCGATTCTTTCCTATATTATGTGTAAGGCAATGAACCGTTCCTTCATCTCCGTCATCGCCGGAGGCTTCGGAAACGAGACCGCAGGCTCAGGAAAAAGTGAAGAGGCGGGAGAATACCGCGAGATGCTGCCGGAGGATGTTGCAGAGCTTCTGAAACAGTCGGATTCCGTCATCATCGCTCCAGGCTACGGAATGGCCGTGGCCCAGGCCCAGTATCCGGTGGCGGATATCACGAGAAAGCTGAGAGAAAAGGGCGTGAAGGTGCGGTTTGCCATCCATCCGGTGGCCGGACGGCTTCCGGGGCATATGAACGTTCTTCTGGCTGAGGCAAAGGTCCCCTATGATATCGTGCTTGAGATGGATGAAATCAACGACGATTTTGCGGAAACAGACACGGTTCTGGTCATCGGCGCAAACGATACAGTAAATCCCTCCGCAAAGGACGATCCGTCGAGCCCCATCGCGGGCATGCCGGTACTGGAGGTATGGAAAGCAAATACGGTCGTCGTATTTAAGCGGTCCATGAGCGCAGGCTACGCCGGAGTGCCCAATCCGCTGTTCTATAAGGAAAATTCCTACATGTGCTTCGGCGACGCCAAAGCTACAGTAGAAAAGATCGGCCAGGCGATTTAAGAAATATTTTTGCTGAAAAAAGATTTTAAAAGAAAACTCCTCAGGAAGCTCACCGGGAGCTCCTGAGGAGTAATACGAAGCTTGACAGACTGCGATCAGCCTTGAAGGCTGTGGTCGAACAGTTCGGTGCTGAGATATTTTTCTCCCCGGTCGGCAAAGGATACGACGATGAAGCCTTCGTCGATTTCTTTCATGCACTCCAGTGCGGCAATCATGGCGGCTCCGCTGCTCATGCCCACAAAAATTCCTTCCTGCAGCACGATGGCTCTTGCCATAGCGAAGGCCTCTTCCGATTCGATCATGACCGTGCGGTCTATTTTAGACGGGTCGTAGATTTCCGGAACGATAGCCTCCTCCATATTATTCAGCCCCTGAATGTAGTGGCCCTTGACCGGATGAGCTTCTACGATCTGAATTTTCGGGTTTTTATCCTTCAGTCCCATTCCTACGCCCATAATCGTGCCGGAGGTGCCCAGCGCGGACACGAAGTGGGTCACCTTTCCGTCCGTCTCGTTCCAGATCTCGTTGGCGGTGGTCTGGTAATGGGCCAGCTTGTTGTATTCATTGGAAAACTGATCCGGCATAAAATACCGGTCGGGATATGTTTGCACCAGCTCGTGGGCTTTTCTGATCGCGCCGTCGGTCCCAAGGGAAGCATCCGTGAGAACGGTCTTTGCGCCGAATGCCTCGATCATTTTCCTGCGTTCGACGGAAACCGCTTCGCTCATTACGATCACGACAGGATAGCCTTTTACCGCGCCGATCATCGCAAGACCGATCCCCGTGTTGCCTGAAGTCGGCTCCAGTATCGTTTTTCCCGGGGTAAGGGCCCCGCATTCTTCCGCCTGCTCGATCATTTTGAGAGCGATGCGGTCTTTAATGCTGCCTGTGGGGTTGAATCCTTCTATCTTCGCATAAAGCGGTATTTGAGGCTTTGGGTTCAGCCTGTTTATCTTTACCAGCGGCGTATTGCCGATGGTTTCCAGAATGTTGTCATACATATACCTATCCTCCTATGTCTATCCTTCTATGTCCATAGTAATACTATACTATTGAAAAGCGGCATTCAAGTGGGAGAAATACATTTTATTCAAAATTCATCCGAAAAGTATCACCTTTTGAGAAAATGGTTTACTTAATCGGGATGGATTGATATTATAATTGAAGCAGTTTTATGAAAAAAGGAGGTAGGATGATGAAACCGCTCAAGATTGCATGTACCATGGCGTCCATGGCTTATTTCTCCACAGGGAGAAGCATCGTACTGATCGATGAGACTGATTTTACCGACGTCGCGGCGGTGGTGCTGACAGATCTGGATACGAAATGGATCGATACGGTTCATGATACGAAGTTCGGTATCCCGCTTTTTATTATCCTGCGAAACAGGAAGGAGATCGACCCCGGAATCGCAGAGCGTGTCAATATGGTGTTCGACTGCGACAATCTGGACAAAAACCTGATCAGCGAGGATATTGAAGAGCTTGCAAATGAATATCAGGATAAGATCCTGCCCCCATTCTTTAAGATGCTCGGGACCTATATGGCGATCCATAACGTTCAGTTCAACTGCCCGGGCCATCAGGGAGGGCAATATTTCATGAAGCACCCGGCCGGAAGGTCCCTGTACGAGTTTTACGGGGAGAATATCTTCCGCTCGGACCTCTGCAACGCAGATGTGGCCCTGGGCGATCTTCTGATTCACGAAGGGCCCGCGCTGAATGCGGAACGGAATGCGGCCAGAGTCTATAACGCGGACAGCACCTTCTTTGTCATGAACGGAACCAGCACGGCCAATACGATCACCGTCAACGCCATCGTGGCGCCGGGAGATCTCGTACTGTTTGACCGGAATAACCATAAGTCGGTATATAACGCGGCCTTGCTCCAATCCGGCGGGAACGCTGTCTATCTGGAAACCGCCAGAAATCCCTTCGGGTTTATCGGCGGCATCGACGAGCATTGCTTCCATGAGGCTTATCTGAGGGAGCGGGCGGCGAAGGTCGACCCGGAAAGAGCGAAGGAGAAAAGACCGTTTCGGCTGGCCGTCATTCAGCTGGGTACCTATGATGGAACGATCTATAACGCGAGACAGGTTGTCGATAAAATCGGACATCTCTGCGACTACATCCTGTTCGACTCGGCCTGGGTCGGATATGAGCAGTTCATTCCCATGATGAGAGACTGCTCTCCGCTGCTCCTGGAGCTGGGAGAGGACGATCCGGGAATTTTCGTCACTCAGTCGGTGCACAAGCAGCAGGCTGGATTCTCTCAGTCTTCCTATATCCATAAAAAGGACAGCCATCTCAAGGGGCAGAGGCGGTATGTGGACCATAAACGGTTCAACAGCTCCTTCCGTTCCTACACCAGCACAAGTCCCTTTTATCCCATTTTCGCAGTTCTCGACGTCAATGCGAGGATGCAGGATGGGGAAGCCGGGAAGCGGCTGTGGGATGATTGTATAAAGATGGGAGTCGACGCGAGAAAGGCTGTATTGGAGCGGTGTTCTCTGCTGAAGCCTTTCATTCCTCCTGTCGTCGGGGCAAGAGATGGCAGGATTATCCCACGGAGGAAATCGCGCATTCCATCGACTTTTTCAAGTTCCGCCCGGGAGAGCGGTGGCACTCCTTTGAAGGCTACGGGGAGGACCAGTATTTTGTGGACCCGAACAAGTTCATGCTCACAACCCCCGGCATCGATCCGGAAACAGGGGAGTACGAGGATTTCGGAATTCCGGCCGCCATTTTGGCAAACTTTCTGAGGGAGCACAGGATCATACCGGAAAAGAACGATCTGAACTCTATCCTGTTTCTGCTGACTCCCGCGGAGTCGCCTGAAAAGCTGCGGCATTTGGTTGACCTGCTGGCGGAGTTTGAGATGATCGTTTCGGAGGATGCGCCGTTAAGCACCGTGCTTCCCGATCTTTACAGGACCCATCAGGCGCGGTATTCCGGTTATACGATCCGGCAGCTGTGCCAGGAAATGCATGACTTTTATAAGCGCAACGACGCCAAAACCTATCAGAAGAACTTGTTCCGGGAGGCCCACATGCCGGAAATCGCCATGACGCCGCAGACCGCTCATTGGGAGCTTTTGAGGAACAACGCCAAATTGGTGAGGCTGGAAGATATCCTTGGGGAAATTGCGCTGGAGGGCGCTCTGCCGTATCCTCCCGGCGTATACTGCGTGGTTCCCGGAGAACGTTGGAACGAGACGGCGCAGAAATATTTTCTGATCCTGGAGGAAAGCATCAATGAATTTCCGGGCTTTGCACCGGAGATCCAGGGCGTTTATATGGAAGAAGAAGAGGGCGGTGTAAAAGCCTACGGCTATGTACTTGCATAGCGGACTTTTTTGGAACTTGCATAGCGGAACTTTTTTGGGCTTTGCTACGTCTAAGAAATATTTGGAAATTAAAAAAGGACGGGAGAGAGAAAAATGAACGAGCTGAAGAGTAAAATTACTGCAAACATTATCATCGCGGTGATCGCCGCACTTGCCATCGTGGTTTCTTCCATGATACTGGTGAACGGTGTGGAAAAGGTCAAGGGGGGCAATAACCGCATCATCGTAACGGGCTCTGCCAAACAGCAGATCACCTCGGATCTGATCGTCTGGACCGGGAGTTTTACCGAGCGGTCGCCGGAGCTGCAGAACGCTTATGCGCAGCTGGAGGCGGATAAGGGCAAGGTTCTCGATTATCTTGTGGGAAAGGGCGTTCCGAAGGATGCAATCGTCTTTTCGTCCATTAACACGAATACCTATTACATAGTCCTGCCCAACGGACAGTACACGCGGGATGTTGATTATTACGAGCTGTACCAGACGGTTACCATCAGTTCCGAGGAGATCGACAAGATTACCGAGATTTCAAGAAATGTCACGGAGCTGATCAACGAGGGCATTCAGCTCCAATCCAACGCGCCTCAGTACATGTATACCAAGATTGCGGACCTGAAGGTCACCATGCTGGCTGAAGCCACCAAGGATGCCACAAAGCGCGCCCAGATGATTGCAGAAAACGCGGGGAATAAGCTTGGAAAGCTGAAATATGCCGATATGGGAGTTATTCAGATCACGCCGCTCTATTCCAACGAAGTCTCCGACTACGGAATGAACGACACCTATTCGCTGGAAAAGGAGATTACCGCCATCGTTCACTGTGAATTTGAGATTCAGTAGCGCCAAGCGCCACCAAACTGATCAGAAAACAGCAAAACCGCCGTTAGACGGTTTTGCTGTTTTGTCTATACTGTCTCTTATTCCGTTTCTTCCTGAAACATCATGACGGTAAAGGAGGTGTCCGACAGGGTGAGTGAAAGCTGCAGGCCCTTATCGTTTTTACCGCTCCAGGAGACCGTTCCGTCAGATTTCGATTCATAGTTATCGAGGGTAAAACTTGGCTTATTCTCTTCGATGTAAGCAACGGCGTCCGTTTCCTCGACCTCTTCAAAGCTTACCATCAGATAGCCTGGAGTTTCAAGGGTG
>CAMJRV010000185.1 GCA_946408315.1 uncultured Bacillota bacterium
AAATAATATTTTAATACATATATTAAGGAGGAAGTGAAATGGAATATCCTAAAGTAAAGAGAAACGTACTGTTGAATCCTGGCCCGGCGACGACGACCGACACGGTCAAATATGCCCAGGTCGTACCGGATATCTGTCCGAGAGAAAAGGAATTTCAGATGATCATGAAGGAGATGGGCGAGGATCTCGTCAAAATCGTCCACGGTGATCTGAAGAAGTACACTGCGGTACTGTTTTGCGGATCCGGAACGGTCAATATCGACGCTTGTGTAAATTCATTGCTTCCGGAAGGCAAGAAGATGCTCGTTCTGAACAACGGCGCCTACAGCGAAAGAGGGGCGGAAGTCTGCGAATATTACCACATGGATCACATCAATCTGAAATTGCCGATCACAGAACCGGTGGATGTGGCCGAAGTAGAGAAGGCTTTGAAAGCGGATCAGGATATTGCCGTCGTTTATGCCTGCCACCATGAGACGGGAACCGGCGTGTTGAATCCGATCCGGGAGATCGGAGCCGTCGCTCATAAATACGGAGCGGCCTTTGTCGTGGACACCACCTCAACCTATGCCATGATGCCTATCGATATGGATAAAGATAATCTCGATTTTGTGATGGCGTCCGCCCAGAAGGGACTTATGTCTATGACCGGACTGTCCTATGTCATCGGGAATACGGAAATCATCGAAGCTTCGAAGAAGTATCCGACCAGATCCTATTATACGAACCTTTACATGCAGTACAGCTTCATCAAAGAAAAGGGCGAAATGCATTTTACTCCTCCGGTACAGACGATTTATGCCACCAGGCAGGCGATCAAGGAGTATTGGGCAGAGGGAGAAACAGAAAAATGGGCGAGACACCAGAGAATCTGGGAAGCGATCTACAGAGGACTTGACCGCCTTGGCTTTGAAACGATCATTCCAAGGGAAAATCAGTCCAAACTCGTCGTATCGGTAAAATACCCCGACGATCCCAACTGGGATTTCACAAAGATACACGACTACTGCTATGAGAGAGGGTTTACCATCTATCCCGGAAAGGTGTCGAAGCTTCCTACCTTCCGCCTGTGCGCGTTAGGCGCTATCGACGGGCCTGATGTGGATGATTTCTTCGTCGTAATGGAGGAAGCGCTGAAGGTGTATGACATTAAGCTGAAATAATGGCTGAAAGAGGGGGCGGGAGCAAAAACGGAAAACTCTCGTGAACCGGAAATTGAAACGGCTGCGGATTTTACTTCCGCAGCCGTTTTTTTCTATCTGTTATCGGTCCATCTTATATGATATTATCGGTCAACCCTACATGCTATCGACAAACTTATAGCCGACGCCCCGAACCGTATGAATATACCTGGGATGTTCGGGATCCTTCTCCATTTTTTTTCTGATATTGCTGATATGTACCATTACCGTTCGGAAATCCTCTTCAATGCCGTAGGAATCCCAGAGATTCGTAAAGATCTGTTTAGGAGTAAAGACCCGGTTCGGGTATTTACACAAGAGGACCAGGAGATCGAATTCCTTCGCCGTCAAATGGATCAATTGGCCGTTTACCGTGACGGTGTGGGCGTTGAGATCGATGACGACCTGATCGAAACAGATGGCGTTCTGGGGCTTGTAGCCGTCGCCGGCCGCGCTCATATTCTGTCTTCTGAGGTGGGCTTTGACCCGGGCGACGAGCTCGGCAGGGCTGAAGGGTTTCGTGATATAATCGTCTCCGCCGATGGAAAATCCCAGCACCTTGTCGATGTCTTCTCCCTTGCAGCTGATAAACAGGATCGGAGTATCGCAGTATTCCCGTATTTTACTGCAGACTTCAAGGCCGGAAAGCCCGGGCATTACAATATCAAGCAGGATCAAATCAGGCTTTTCCTCCCGTGTCATGGGCAGCGCCTTCGTACTGTCGGTGGTCCATACGACCTGGTAGCCTTCCCGGGAGAGATAGAGTCTTAAGAGTTGAATAATTTCCATTTCATTGTCAACTACTAAAATTTTATCCTGAGCCATAAACCCTCCTTAATAAAGCAGTTTATTCCATTCATCCCTCCCATTCTATACCAGTCGCGGTCAAGATTCAATGAAATCATAAAAAGGAGATTTGTGAAATATCGACATGGAAAACGGCGCAGAAAAGGCGGCCTATTCGGGCAGTCTGATGCTCTGAATGAACAGGTCGACGGCAAGCTTGAAATAGCCTTCCAGGGTCTGTCTCTGGCCGAATCCCAGAGAAAGCTTTGCGTACAATCCTTCCAGCGTTGAAATATAAATCCATGTCAGCGCATCTGCGTCGGGTTCTTTCAGCATGTTCTCGCGGATCGCTTCGAGAAACAATTCACGGAGCAGCCGGTCGTCCTTCTCATAACAGACGTTCAATCTGTCCCGGTAGTGCTCGCCCAATTCGCCCCAATAGGATTCCGGCAGCATCTTCCATACCGATTTATCGATCAGGGAATAGAACAGATATCCGTACTGCCTTATCTTTTCAACCGGATCGGAGAGCTTATTCAATTCTCTATCCAGCAAAGCCAGCCATTCGGCGTAATCGGCTTCGATGATCTGTACGAAAATCTCTTCCTTGCTTTTGAAATGCCAGTAGACACCGCCCTTGCTCACCTGAGACGCCGCGACGATGTCGTTCATCGAGGTATTGATATAACCTTTCCGGCGGAAGCATTCCAGAGCTGCCTGCAATATTTTTTCTTTTGTAAGTTCCTGTTTCATAACGTTGCTCCAATCGCTTATCGACTTATTTCACGCTTCTATTGATAGTATAAGGGAAAAAAGGGGTACAGGAAAGAATCTTTTAAATTGATTGAAAATTAAAAAAACTATCTTGACACCGAAAGGAATCCAATATATGATACTATCAACAAGAGACCGACTAGTCGGTTTGTGATAAAATTATAACAGGAGGAGAGGAAAATGTCAAAGACGATCAAGAGTACGCCCAAGAAAGATGGATTCAGAATGCCCGGAGAATTCGAGCCCCATGTCGGCTCATGGCTGATCTGGCCCGAGAGGACGGATACGTGGCGCGATGGCGGAAAACCAGGGCAGAAGGTGCTGGTAGAGGTTGCGGCTGCAATTTCCAAATATGAAAAATGTACGGTGTTGGTCTCTGCCGCCCAGTATGAAAACGCGCGGGCCAGATTGCCCGAAGAGGTGCGGGTGATCGAAATGTCTGTTGACGACGCCTGGACTCAGGACAAAGGGCCGACCTTCGTAATCAATGACAAGGGAGATGTGAGAGGGGTCCACTGGGGCTGGAACGCCTGGGGCGGTCTGGAAGGCGGACTCTATTTTCCGTGGAAGCTGGACTCCCAGGTCGGTCAGAAAATCCTGGAGATCGAAGACGTTGACCGCTATGACGCGACCCACTTCGTCGTCGAGGGCGGCGCGACTCAGGTTGACGGGGAAGGGACATTGATTATCACAGAGCAATGCAATCTGAACCACAATCGAAACGGCGACATGCCCAAGGAAGAGATTGAAAAAAACTTCAAGGAATATATGAATATAGAGAAGATCATCTGGCTGAAACGGGGTATGGTATTCGATGAGACCGACGGCCACGTGGACGACGTCTGCTTCTTTGTCAGACCGGGCGTAATCGCACTCTCCTGGGTGGACGATCCGAAGCATCCCCAGTATGAAGTCCTGAATGAGGCGTACGAAATATTGAGCGGAGAGACGGACGCAAAAGGCAGAAAGTTTGAAATACATAAGATCCACATTCCCGATGTGCTCCACATCACGGACGAAGAAAATGACGGGATCGATATTTCCGCCAGCGCCGCCCCGAGAGATCCGGGAATGTCTCTGGCCGTGACCTATATCAACGCCTACATCATAAACGGAGCGGTGTTGGTGCCGCAGTTCGGGGACCAGAGAGACAAGGAAGCCTGCGACAAACTGGCAGAGCTGTTCCCGGACCGGGATATCGTGCCGCTGAATACGAGGGAATGGTCACTGTGCGGTGGAAATATCCACTGTATGACACTGCAGCAGCCCCGGCCATAAAAAGAATAAGTTGACTTTAAATGCAATAGGCAATCTTCTGTATTGCCTATTGCAGACATCGGCATCATGGAACCTGATTGAAGTAAGAATGAAATGAAGGAGAAATAAGATGGAAAGTCAAACCCTCAATCAAGACAATGAGTTAAAAAAAGGTCTAAAGAAGCTTCATGTTCAAATGGTCGCTCTCGGCGGGGTTATCGGTTCCGCATACTTTTACGGGATCGGCGGATTGATCGAGATGACCGGACCCGGCGCCTTCATCGCCTTTGGCATCGGCGGGATCCTGGTATTCTCCACTCTCTACTGCCTCGGAGAATTATTGATCGCCATGCCTACCACCGGGTCGTTCATATCCTATTCGCGGGAATTTATTTCCGACGGCTTTGCGTCCGGGGTAGGATGGACCTATTGGGTCGCCATCGTCGTATACATCCCCTCGGAATGCATCGTGACCGGCACGATCATGAACCTTTACATACCACAGTTGCCGATACTGGCATGGGCGATCATATTTGGAATCCTGATTTCGATCATCAATCTGCGTCAGGTGAGCAGCCTCGGAAAAATCGAATCAGTCCTGGCTATGACAAAAATAATCGCCATTATCCTCTTTTCTATTTTAGCAATTCTTATTTTCTTTGGCGTCGTAGGTACGAAGGGAGCCCCGGGCGCATCGAACCTGATCGGTCTGGGCGGACTGTTCCCTCTGGGCGTGCTGGCAGTCTTTCTCAACATGTCGATCATCGTCATGAATTTCGCGGGAATCGAAATCATCGCGCTGACGGCGGGAGAAACGGAGCGTCCCGACAAGGTCATGCCTTCCGCGGTGAGGGCCGGCGCCTTCCGCGTGTTTTTCCTGTTTGTCGTGCCGTCCTTCCTGATTACCCTGATCTTCCCATGGACTCAGGCGAACTATGACAGCAGCGCCTTTTCCGCTGCGCTGGCATACAACGGATTTGAAATCCTGTCTCATATCTTCAATATCATTATCGTCGTCGCTGCATTTTCCTGCGCCAACTGCAATCTGTTTGCAGCCATCCGGGCCATCTACTCCCTGTCGAAGGAGGGAATGGCTCCCAACGCGGTGGGAAAGGTGACGAACCAGGGCGTTCCTGTTATCGCGGCGGCCTCTACACTTCTCATCGTATGGATCATCCTTTTCATCTATGCTTTTGATGAGAGCGGAATGTTCTACGTATACCTGCTGTCGATTTCGGGCGTCGCCACCGTCTTCTGCTGGGGATCGATCTGCATTTCCCAGTACAAATTCCGCCACAGGCTGTATCGAGAAGGTCTGTCAACGGAAAATCTGAAATTCCACACGCCGTTTTTCCCGATCCCCAATATTCTGGGGGTTGCAATTCTTGTGATCACGCTGGTCCTGACGGCCTACAGCCCCGATTTGAGACTCTCGATCTATATCGGAGTTCCGAGCTTCTTCGTGCCGTATGCGATCTTTGAATGGCGGAGCAGGAGCGGGAAATATCAAATAAAGAAAGAAATCGATTTCGAAAAGATTCTGGAAAAGATCAAGTCCCCGGACTATCTGAAGGATTAGGACCGAGGGCAAAAGGGAGGTTGACTTAAAATGAACAAGGGTAAAATCACGATCGGAATGACGCAGTAC
>CAMJRV010000186.1 GCA_946408315.1 uncultured Bacillota bacterium
CAATCCAAGGGTATCGGTAAAGCTCTGCTTGATTACGTTAAGAAAAGCTACAGCGAATTGTCACTGCGAGTTTATAAAAAGAATTCTCGTGCAGTCAAATTTTATCTACGGGAAGGCTTTATCATCTCCAAAGAGCATATTGATAACAATACTGAGGAAACGGAGCTTACAATGAATTGGATAAAATGAGCATAACGGGCGGCAGATTTGTAAAATGGGGAACGGGAGGCAAATTTAAATTTAGAATTCTTTTCATCAATTAGCCAACAGTGGCATAAACTGTATTGTGTAAGCAAAGGCGCTTGACCGTTTTGGGCAGCGTCTTTTTATTATTATGGGAACAGAGGTGTGAAAATGTGTGGTATTGCTGGTTTTTGTAATTTCCAAGAAGACTTCACCTGCGACAAGGTCAGGTGGAGCGACACACTGATTGCTATGAGAGAATCGATCGCCCATCGCGGCAACGATCAAACCGGAGAATACTTGGACAAAAACATTGGGTTCTCCCATACCCGGCTCTCAATCCGGGACCTGTCAGGGGGTGTGCAGCCAATGCACCGTCGAGTGGCGGGAATGGATTATATCATTGTCTACAACGGCGAGGTTTATAATACCGACGAACTTATGCCGGGATTAAAGCGGAGCGGCTACGCCTTTGAAACCACCAGTGACACAGAGGTTATCCTTTATGCATACATCGAATATGGGCTTGACTTTGTTTCAAAACTCAACGGGATTTTCGCTTTTGCTATCTGGGATGGCAAAGAGAACCGGCTCGTCCTCTACCGGGACCGGGCTGGTGTGAAGCCTTTGTTCTATACATTGACCAATGGAACACTTGTGTTCGGATCAGAGATCAAGGCATTGTTTCGCCATCCTCTTGTAACACCGCGGGTTGATGACGACAGCTTTCGGGAGATCTTCGGCGTCGGCCCGGCCAGAACTCCGGGCTGCGGCGTATTTCAAGGGATTCGCGAGATACTGCCTGGAAACTTTGGTATTTTTACAGAAACGGGCTTTCGAGAAGTCGCCTATTGGACGCTGGAGGCCGCGGCACACACCGATTCCTATGCAGAAACTGTCGCTATGACAGCCTATCTGGTTCGGGACGCCATTACCCGGCAGATGGTGTCGGATGTCCCTGTTTGCAGCTTTTTATCCGGCGGGATTGATTCCAGCATTGTCACAGCGGTTGCGTCAAGCTTCTTGCAGGCAGACGGGCATACCCTCGATACCTTCTCGTTTGATTTTGCCGATAATCATATATACTTCCAATCGAACGCCTTTCAACCCGCACAGGACCGGCCGTATGTGGATCGGATGCTGGCGTCGTATCCTTTGCACCACAAGTATTTGGAATGCGACGAGACCATACTGGCGGATATGCTGCCCGCAGCCTTGCACGCCAAAGATCTGCCGGGAATGACCGACATTGACGCATCGCTGATGTACTTTTGTTCCATTGTGAAAGAACATAATAAAGTGGCGTTGACCGGTGAGTGCGCAGATGAGCTATTCGGCGGATATCCCTGGTTTTACCGGCCGGAACTGCTGAACGCAGACGGATTCCCCTGGTCCTTCGACTTATCTGCCCGAACCGTCCTGTTAAAAGACGAGGTGGTTGCCGCCTGGGATCTGGACGGTTATGTTCGGCAGCGCTATGCGGAATCCCTGAAAAAGACGCCGTATTTGGATGGCGAAAGTGTTGCGGAAAGGCGCAGGAGGGAAGTCAGTTATCTGAATATACGCTGGTTCATGCAAACGCTGCTTGACCGTATGGATCGGGCAAGCATGTCCTGCGGTCTTGAAGCAAGGGTCCCCTTTGCCGACCATCGTCTGATCGAATATCTCTACAACGTTCCCTGGAGCATGAAATATCAAAACGGAGTGGAAAAAGCATTGCTCCGGGATGCCTGCCGCGACCTTCTGCCCCAGGAGCTTCTGTTGCGAAAGAAAAGCCCTTATCCCAAGATCTACAATCCAGATTATGAAAAGCTTCTTGCGCAGCGGTTCCGACAGGTTTTATCAGACCGGGACGCTCCGGTAAACAGGCTTGTAGACAGGCACAAGGCGGAGAGATTTCTCTCGATGCCGAAAAACTATGGGAAACCATGGTTCGGACAGCTTATGGCGTCCCCGCAGATGATTGCTTATTTGTTGCAGGTAAACGATTGGATGCGTCAATACAATGTCGGCTGAGGCAGTACCCCCTAAGACTGGAGCTATGGGGCCGAATCGTTCGCTCATGCCGTACTGAGTGACCATGCCCCGGGCCAGTGCCGTGGCCAATTTCGTGGTAGGCGACCATTCTGCGCTCCTTCGGGTTCATGACCTGTTCTTTCTTCTCCTTGCCGGCGATAACCACTTCGACGGCTTCCATGAGATCACTCTGGCTTACCGTGTTGCGGCCTTCCTTCACCGCTTTCGTTCCACAGACGTTCGGCTGTCGGGGCCCAGTTGTCGCAGGCGCTCTTGCATTTGGCGCACAGGCTGTCAACATCCTCCGGCTTTGTCATGTCGGTGGAATGTGCGCCCGAGGCGTGAACCATTTGAGCAAGCCTGCCGCTGTTATCGAGCAGCGGACAGGGACGCAGATGGTTATCGTTAAAGGGTTGATTTGCTTTATACTGCATGAACAACGGGGACTTGTACGCCTCAAGCAGTGTCTTTTCATGGATGTTTGAATCGGAATAGTGAATGAAGGCGCAAGGCTCAATATCGCCGTTTGCATTGATGTGGAGATAACTGCGTCCGCCCGCAATGCAGCCTCCCACATACTCCCCGTCATTCCAGAAGTCCATTGTAAAAATCGGTTTCGTCTGACGGAAAGACCGAATCTGATGATACATATACTCACGCTGATGGGCCTTTGCAATCAAATCGGTAGGCGCTCCTGCACCGACCGGCATATAGGTAAAGAACCATGCAAACTTGCAGCCTTGGTCAATCAGAAAGTCAATGTACTCCTCGCTTCCAATAACGTCGGCGTTTTGACTTGTGTAGCAAAGTGACGCCCCGAAGCCGAGTTTATGCTCCTTGAGTATTTCCATAGCGCGGATGACACGCCGGTACGTACCCTGTCCGCGGCGGGAGTCAGTCTCCTCCTCAAAGCCCTCGATGGAAATCGCCGGAATGAAGTTTTTCACCCGAAGCATTTCGTCGGCGAAGGCTTCGTCAATCAGCGTTCCATTGGTGAACGCGAGGAACATACAGTCATTGTGCGCCTCACAGAGACGGATGATATCCTTTTTGCGAACCAGCGGCTCGCCGCCGGAATAAATATAAAAGTATGTGCCAAGCGCTTTACCCTGGCGGATGATGGAGTCAAGAGTGTCGTAATCCATGCTCATCTTATCGCCATATTCGGCTGCCCAGCAGCCGGTGCAGCCAAGGTTGCAGGCGGAGGTAGGATCCATGAGGATTGCCCACGGGATATTACAGCCATGCTCTTCCTTCGCTTTGTCCTGACGGGGAGTCCCGACGGCACAGGCGTTGAGGAAGAAATTTTCAAATAACGTCTTGCGCTGCCCATCGTCCATATCTGTCCAAAAGCTTTTCATGAACTGATTCCAGACATTGTCGTGGTTACGGATGATATTACGGATCATGTTCCGTTGGCCCTTGAATGTATTCTCGTCAAGGAGCCGATCCACCCAATCCATAATCTTGGGAATATTTTTGTCCGGATCGCCATCAACCATATTGATGGCTTTGTTCAATCCAAATGCTTGAAGCTGCTGTTTAATCGTTTTCTCTCTCATCTTTTACGTCCTCGCTTTCAAAATGATTTTGTGAGTGGTTTGTCTGATCTTGTCTCTATTGTAGGCAGGGAAGAAAAATAAGTCATTAAGCAGTAAACTGCCAATGCTCAAATTTTTAGCACCCGATTCAGATTGCTAAAAATTTGAGCATTCGTCTTTGTTTGCCTATATTTTATTTATGACCGCAGGACTATAATCTAACGTACAAGTGTACTTCAAAAGGATGATCGTTATGAAGCCTAATAAAATGAGCAGAAGCTTAATTAAAAGCATCACAAAAAAAGCGATTGAGCGCATTCAGGAAAATCCGGAGCGTGAAATTCGCAATCTTGTAGATCTGGGCAGTATGTTTGCCAGAGGGAGCTTCCAAAAGCAGTTCTTTCATACCGCCGAAAAAGAGCTTGCGAAGAACAATAGCCCCTACTATAAAATCGTATCTGAAATAATTCGGAAAACTGATAAGGACAATCTTCTGACCTTTGGTATTAACCTTGGGTATAACAGTCTGACCTGTGGTGCGGCAGCAATTCGGGAGTTTGAAGAGAAGTCCGGGTACAATGTACCTTGGGCTTTGATTGTAGAATTATCAGCCCACGGGAAGCTGGATGCCGAGATATTGAATCAACTAATTTCTCAAGGTGAAGAGCTGGGTATTTGCAGCTATGTACTCATTCTTAATTCCGATTATTCAAGATCTCATGATCTTGCCGAGGTTGTCAAAGGCCACCGTGATTGCGCCTTCCTGCTGTGCATAGAGCCGGATCTTGATATTTCTGACATTGAGAATTTACAGAGGTTCAAGAACATACTTATCGGCGTGAACGTCAATTTCCGCGATCATGAGAAGACACGGGAGGTAATCCGGCAGCTTCAAGCTGCAAGGCTGTTATGTACCGCATTTTATCGTCCTGAAGGCACAAATCAGATTGAAATAGAAAAAGCCGCAAGGCTTGCGGCATCTTTGGATTGTAAATTGGTTTTCGCTCTCCACAATGATTCGTTTTTCATTGATAACCATGAGAAAATCGAGAAGGCGGTGAACGAACTGCGGCTTAATATCAAAACGTCGGTTATTCCGTTTGATTTGATGGCCGACGTGGTGATGGCGGACAGAAATATCTCCGGTGAGGGCTGCCTTGCCATCGTATCGGAAAACGGCGACCTTCGCATAACAAATATGAAGACGAAGGAACAAACTGGAGAATATAACATCAGGCTCCGTTCCTTAAAAGACATCTTTCACCATGCGCTGCCGAAGCAGTAACAGACGAATTGAGCGATTTAACTAGGCTTCATCCAGAACGCGCATGGCAATACCGGTAAGCGACTTCTTAAACATTTCGGTAAAGCGTTCAGGAGGGTATGGAACCCCGCTTCTCACCCATCTGACAAGCATATTGGTGAACGCATCCAAAAAGAAATCCAAGAAGAATTCTTTAAACTCCGGATCGTCATTATCTGATATGAATTCTTTAAATCGGGACTCCATTAAATCGCTTATGAGTTCCCTTAAATAACTGACGAATGAATTCTGTCCCTCAAAGCTCATCGCATTTCTATAAAAAGCGCTGTTTTTATAGAAAAAAGTGCAGATTGCATGAACGATCTCCCAGCTTGAGGCCTCGTCATATTCTTTCTGACTGATGTCCTGTGTGATATCAGTCAGGAATATCCAATTTAGCATTTCGTATTTATCCTGAAAATGATAATAGAAGCTGTTACGGTTCATCTCGCATTCTTTGGTAATATCGCCAATGCTGATCTTGGAAAAAGGAGTTGACTCCATAAGCTTTTTTAATGCTTCCGCCAGTATTTTTTTCGTCATTACAGAGCTTGGCATCAAATTCACCCACCTTTTATTT
>CAMJRV010000187.1 GCA_946408315.1 uncultured Bacillota bacterium
GCGAAATCATCAACGATAAGATCAGGACTCCCGAAGTTTCCAAGATGGCGTCGGATTGCTCCGCTTTTTTAGAGGTCAGGGAAAAGCTGACCGTGCTTCAGCAGCAGATGGGCCGGACGAAAAGCGTCGTCATGGACGGCCGGGATATCGGTACGATTGTGCTGCCGGATGCGGAGTATAAATTTTTTATGACGGCTTCCACTGCCGAACGCGCGCAGCGCAGATGGCTGGAGCTCACGGAAAAGGGAGAAATCGTCGATCTTGCCCAGGTAGAGGCTGATATTATTCAGAGGGATCACAACGACTCCACAAGAGAGCTGAGACCGCTCCGAAAGGCCGAGGACGCTATGGAGCTGGATACGACAGGTCTTACCATCGAAGAAGTGACAGAGAAAATTTTGGAGGTAGTAAAATGGCAATCGTAAAACCCTTTCGCGCCGTGAGACCGGCAAAGGAGTATGCAAAGCAGGTGATCTCCCTTCCGTATGACGTGATGAACCGGGAGGAAGCGGCCCTCATGGCCGAAGGAAATCCCTACAGCTTCCTGCATATCTGCAGGTCCGAGATCGATCTGCCCCATGAGGGAGACCCTTATTCGGAGCAGGTTTACGCGAAAGCAAGAGAGAATATTGACGGGTTTCTGACTGATGAAATATTGATCCGGGATGAGGAGCCGATGCTGTATATTTACAAGCAGATCATGGACGGGCGTGCCCAGACCGGGATCGTAGGCTGCGTTTCCGTCGATGAGTACAGGAACGATACGATAAAGAAGCATGAGTTTACCAGGGTGGAAAAGGAGCTGGACCGGATCAACCATTTTGATCGCTGCAATACCAATACGGAACCGGTTTTTTTGACGTACCGGGACGACAAGCGGATCCGTACTTTGGTCGAAGGCTGGATGAACGGCCATGATCCGGAATACGATTTTACGACGAAGGACGGCGTCGGCCACGCGCTCTGGGCCATAACAGACCCGGAAGCGGTCGCTCTGCTGTCGTCCCTGTTCGGTGAAATCGATTCCCTGTACATCGCGGACGGCCATCACCGCTCTGCTTCCGCCGTCAAGGTGGGGGAAAAGCGGAGGGCGGCGAATCCCGGTTATACCGGCGAGGAAGAGTTCAACTTTTTCATGGCGGTTATTTTCCCCGACAGCGATTTGAAGGTATTTGACTACAACCGCGTCGTGAAGGATTTGAACGGGTTCTCCAAAGAGGAATTTCTACAGAAGATTTCAGAGAAGTTTACTGTGGAAACGGTGGAGAAGGGACCGTACCGCCCGGAGGCGAAGCATCTCTTCGGCATGTATCTGGACGGCCGGTGGTACAAGCTTGCCGCAAAGCCCGAGATCGTCTGTGAAGAGGACGTGATCCGGTGTCTGGATGTTTCCATCCTGCAGGAGAATCTGCTGGAGCCGGTCCTGGGGATCAAAGATCCGAGGACAGACAAACGGATCGATTTCGTAGGCGGGATCAGAGGACTCGAGGAGCTGGAGCGCAGGGTGGCGAAGGATATGACCGTGGCGTTTGCGCTGCATCCGGTTTCGATTTCAGACCTGATCGCCGTATCGGACAAAGGCATGGTTATGCCTCCCAAGTCTACCTGGTTTGAGCCGAAGCTGGGCAGCGGGCTGTTTATGCACGAATTATAAAAACGTATAAAAACCCCCCTACCATGAGAAAATGGTTATGGGGGGTTTTTTGTATGAAAAGAAGACTGATTGTGCTCATCATCGGTTTTACCGTTCTGCTGGTCCTGCTGGCGGCCAGGCTGACCCAGATTCAGATATTAGAGAATGAAAGGTACGCTTCCGTCAACGCAAAACAGCAGAGAATCGCGCTGAACGGAGAGGATACCAGGGGAGCGATCCTGGACAGAAACGGAAACCGACTGACCGGGGCTGATGAGAGCTATATTTATATTATAAAAAAAGACAAGCTGAATGCCGTATCGGCCAGGATATTACAGGCGATCGGCGCAGTACGGGTCGAAAATGAAAGCAAGCGGTACTTCGTTTACCGCAGCACCATATTCAGCGCGGATGCATCCTACGTTCTGAAACGGGACTATGACGCTTTCATTATAAAAGGCGCGACGCGATATGGAGAAAAGCAGCCGGCTGTTCACTTCGTGGGATATATCAATGAAACCGACGGAACGGGAGCATCGGGGATTGAAAAGGAATTCAACGACCTTCTTTCCAAAAAGCAGAAGGTGGTTTATGCTTCTGTGGACGGGAAGCGGATGATCATACCGGGACTTGGAATTTCCAGCACCGTCGAGAATCCCGATTGCGCCGTCCTGACGACCCTCGATCTCAAGATACAGAAAAAGGCGGAGCAGGTGCTGGAATCATCGGGCTACAGCGGCTCCATCATCGTATTGGACGCAAAGACCGGAGAGATTCTTGCCGGAGCCAGCGCTCCTGCCTATAATCCGTCCCGGGTGGAGGAGTATTTGGACAGCCGCAACGAGGAATTCATCAATAAAGCGACCCAAAGCCTCTATCCTCCCGGATCCATCTTCAAAATCATCGTGGCCGCGGCCGCTTTGGAAAAAGGGATTGTCGATGAGAATTCCGTATTTACGTGCAAGGGGTATGAAGAAATCAACGGGATCAGGATCAACTGCTCGAAAGAAGAGGGTCATGGTGAGATCAGCTTCCGGGATGCCTTTGCGAAATCCTGCAATTCTGCCTTTATTCAGCTGGGGATGCAGACAGGCGGCGATCAGATTCTGGAAATGGCCAGAGCCTTCGGTATGGGGGAAAGGGCGTTTCACGGCTGGATCGAAGAAAAGTACGGCTTGCTTCCCGGGCGGGAGGACATTCAGGGAGCCGGGATCGGAAACCTGTCCATCGGCCAGGGAAAGCTGCTGATTACGCCTGCTCAGGCAGCCAGGGTCACTGCCATCATAGCGGCCGGGGGAATGGACTACGGCCTGTCCCTGATTCGTGGGACGACAGAAGGGGGCGAAATCGAATATGTGAAAACGGAACCGGCTCGGCGCGTAATAAAAAAAGAGACTGCGGATCTGATCAAGGAGATGATGGTAGACACGGTGCAGTACGGGACTGCAAACAACCTGTCGATTTCCGGGATAACGGTTGCAGGGAAGACCGGCTCCGCAGAAGCGTCCCGCCATGGAGAAATGGTGGTACACGGCTGGTTCACCGGATTCTTCCCTGCTGAAGAACCCAAATATGTAATTACCGTATTTGTGGAGTCGGGAGGCTCCGGAAGGGGCTCGGCAGTTCCGCTCTTCCGCCAGATGGTCGAATATCTCGACTAGATTTCATAGTCCTCGGAAAAGGCTTCCTTTAGTTTCAGGATTGCCTTTTTTTCTATTCTGGATACGTATGAGCGGGAAATGCCAAGCTCCTTGGCTACCTCCCTCTGCGTTTTCGCATTTTCTCCTGCAAGTCCGAACCTCTTGACAATCACCATCCTTTCTCTGTCCTTCAGGAGATGACAAATCGCATCATGCAGTTTCTTTACCTGCATTTTGCTGTCGATATCGTCGATAATCGCGTCGGTGTCGGTTCCCAGAATGTCGTTGAAATTGATCTCATTCCCGTCCTTATCAGTACCTACGGGATCGTTCAAAGATATCTCTATCTTTGTTTTTTTTGTCGTTCTGATGTTCATCAGAATTTCATTCTCAATGCATTTTGCAGCATAGGTTGCAAGCCTGACGCTCTTGTTCCTGTTATAGGTGTTGACGGATTTGATGAGTCCGATGGTTCCGATGGATATCAGATCATCCGGGTTTTTCCCGGTGTTGGCGTATTTTTTTGCGATATGTGCTACCAATCTCAGGTTTCGCTCCACGAGAATATTTTTCGCTTCCTTATCTCCCTGCTCGTAAAGGGCAAGGTAATAAGCTTCTTCTTGATCTGTCAAGGGCTGCGGGAAGGAATTCCCCATTGATACGTAAGAGGAAAGCAAAACCAGCGGATTTGATAGCAGGAGAGAAGTGAGTATCAATGATATGCTCATATATATGTAAACCCCTTTCCGTGGATATCGCCTCGGTTGGCAGAGGCTAAATGTGTTAGAAGTATATGCACGGGAGGGGGGAATAGTGCCTGTCAGGCTGAAAAGGGGACAGCGTGACCTGTCTCATTATAGAACTCCGGACCGCAGATATTCTCCCGAAAACCGCCTCCTTTGAGATGCTTCGCATCAAAGTCGGTAATCGGTTTTACGGTTTTCTATGAGAATATCCGCGGTCCGGAGTTAAAATACGTTGGGTTTGATGTTTTATATCTGAATCTCTGGCCAGTGCTGCCTTAGCTCGGACTGGATGGCGGCCCAGGGGAAGCCGATCACGTTATCGTAATTTCCGTGGATATGGGAGACATATTCTCCCCAGGCGCCCTGGATGGCGTAGCCTCCGGCCTTGTCCCACGGTTCGTCGGTCGCTACGTAACGCAGGATGTCTTCGTCGCTGTAATCTTTGAAGAACACTTCCGTAACGTCGTAGAAAACTGTTCTTTTTGGAGCTCCCGGCCCGACGAAAGCCACGCCTGTGGCCACATAATGGCTCGTATTTCTAAGGCGTTTCAGCGTATTTACCGCATCTTCCAGGGAGTCGGGCTTTCCGATCATTCCGTCCTTATAAACGATGGTATCCGCAGCAATAATCACCGTCGGAACGTTATCGAAGGCGGGGCTGTTCCGCCAGGCTTTCTCGACGTTGAGGGCTTTTTTCAGCGCGAGGAACATGACCGCCTGCTCCATGGAAACCTCGTAGGGCAGCGATTCGTCTGCCAGGGAGGGCATGATGGTCGGTTCGATTCCCGCATTTTTCATGATTTCGATTCTTCTCGGAGAAGAGGAGGCTAAGATAATCCGGCTTTCCATTGTCTGCACCTTTCGTTTTTTAGAGTATTTTACCACAATGCAAATTCTTTTGCACTATAAAACAATGAGGGATTAAAAAAACAAGGCCATCGAAGCGGTCTTGCTTCGATGGCCTTTCGCCAGTTCCCGAACTTGTTCCGCCTTTTCAGGCTGAAACGGTTGTTACATCATTTTTTCAAAGGACTGGCAATCGGTACATTGTACCTGAGTAGGATTTTTCTCATGCGTACCTACCTGAATCTGACTCAGGGCACAATATGACCCGGTGTCGCAATGATTTTTGCACGAATCTACAGTACATTTGATGCTGTGGTTTTTATTACTTTTGTCCATGATAACCTCCTGTGTGATTTTTTCAGTATTATTATGCCTCTCAACAGCGGATTATATATGAGGAAATATTTAAATGTCGTAAAGCGACGGCAGGAAAAAAATACAATAAATGATTTTATTTGAATTTTAACAATTGTAATTGTATTAAGCAGGTTGAAATGTTAAAATATAAGATATTTATGAGAATAACGATCGCAGGGGACAAAGCGGGAGAGAAGGAGGACAAGTTAAGGGGGAAAAAATGAATCACATGAGAAAAGGCGCCATGATCAAGGAGCTGCCTTTCGAGGAACGGCCCAGAGAGAAGCTGATACAGAGCGGGGCAGCGTCGTTGTCCAATTCGGAGCTTCTCGCAATCCTGATCGGATCGGGAACGAGGGAATCGTCTGCTATCATGCTTGCGAACCGAATCC
>CAMJRV010000188.1 GCA_946408315.1 uncultured Bacillota bacterium
CAAAACCAATTCTATGATATTTTACAAAGTTCAGCTAGAATGAGAGTATGATCCAATTTGTTAATCTATAAGGAGGTTCCTAATGACAAAAGAAACATTATTTAAGGATGCGTTTGATTCCATCGTTGACTGTGATGAAGACAAGGCCATGAGAGTGTTAAAGGATGCGGAAGAAATGGGAGTCAGTTCCCTTGAACTTTTGACGGAAGGCTTCAGCGCCGGCATTAAACATTTGGGCGATCTGTTCGGAAGAGGAGAAATCTTTTTACCGGAGCTGATTTTCTCGACAGAAGTTATGAAGATGGTAACGACAGAGATCGAAAGCAAGATGGATGCGGGCGATATCCAAAGCAAAGGTGTTATGGTAATCGGTACAGTAGAGGGAGACGTTCATGATATCGGAAAAGGTATCGTCGCCTCTCTTGTCAAGACAAACGGAGTCGAAGTCCACGATCTGGGCAGAGAAGTTCCCGCTCAGGTTTTTATCGACAAAGTGAGAGAAGTCAACGCTAATTTCGTAGGCAGCAGCGCGCTTCTGACCACAACGATGACGGAGCAGAAGAAAATTGAAGAGCTGCTCGTGAAGGAAGGCCTGAGAGACAAGGTCAAGACGATGGTAGGCGGAGCGCCTGTTACAAAGCGTTGGGCAGAAAAGATCGGCGCGGACGCTTATTGTGAAGACGCCAGCGATACGGTTAATTTTATCTTGAAATGGATCGACGAGATGTAATCTGATAGGAGAAATTCAAGTGGGTAAATTTAAACATGAAGACGATATTTACGGATATTGTATTCTAAGAAATGAAGATTTAGACGCACTGCATGAAGCTACCTTGGATTTGATGGAAAATTACGGTCTTCAGATTCATGGCGAGGAGGCCCTGGAAATCTACAGTGCCGCCGGCTGTGATGTGGACAAAAAGACCGACCGCGTCAAGTTCCCCAGAAACCTTGTCAACGACAGCATCGAGTCCTGTCCCGCCGAATTTACGCTCTGCGGGCGCGACCCGAAGAATGACACCCTCGTTGGTGGCAAGCACGTTGCATTTAAGAACTTCGGAACCGGCGTTCTGATGATCGACCCCTATACGGGGGAAGTCAGAGATTCCACGAAGGAAGACCTGGGTAATGTCGCAAGGTTCATTGATGCGATGGATACGGTAGACGTATTTTCCATCGCGGTCGCGGCTGGAGACGTCAACCAGAAGGTGAAGGCGCTTCACGAAGCGGAAGTAGTATTCAACAATCTGACGAAGAATTTCGCTCATGATCTGGAAGGTGTGAAGAACACCCAGCGGTTCATCGACATGGCTGCGGCGATCCAGGGCGGATACGATAAGCTGAGAGAGCGGCCGATCATCACCATGGGAGCCTGCCCGAACAGCCCCCTCGAAATCAATGAAAATGAAACGAGCATCATCATGCTCTCGGCAAGACATGGTCTGCCGATCGATATTTTATCCATGGGGCTTTGCGGCGGAACCACTCCGGCAACCCTGGCGGGGACGCTGGTGACCACCAATGCGGAAATCCTCGGAGGGATCGTCCTTTCCCAGATCATCAATAAGGGAAATCCGATCCTGTACGGAAGCTCCACTACCATCATGGATATGAGGGCTGCCACCTCCCCTGTAGGAGCGCCGGAGCACGCGATGTGCGGTGCGGCGGTAGGGCAGATCGGTCACTACTACGGGATTCCTACCAACGTAGGCGGCACTTAGGGGGACAGCAAGGTCATCGATGCTCAGCTGGGGCATGAAAAGACGATGACATCCATGTTACCGGCATTGACGGGAAGTAATGTAATTTACGGAATGGGAATGCTGGAAATGGGTATGACCATGAGCTACGAGCAGCTCTTGATCGACCAGGAAATCGTACGCATGATTCGCAGAATCCTGCAGGGAATTCCGGTCAACAAAGAGACGATCGCTTTAGATGTAATCCAGAAGGTAGGGCCTGCTGGAAACTACTTAGCGGAAAGACATACCTTGAAATACATGAGACAGGAATTATCCACAACCAATCTGATCAACAGAAGAATGAGGGATCACTGGGAAAACGCCGGTGCGAAGGATATGGCCGAAAGAGCAAGAGAGCAGGCCGTTGAAATCCTCGAAAACTATAAACCGACCCCGCTTCCGGAAGACGTGCAGAAGAAAATCAGAAGCATCGTAGAAGAAGGGGAAATGGAAGCAAGGGAAATGGAATAACCATCTCCCGGAAATAAGAATAACGAGAAAGGAAGTGTACTATGAGCGAAGAAAAGAAATTCTTTACTCGTATGGGTGACGGCTCTATCGTCTATATGACGGAAGCAGAAATCAAAGACGACATCCGTGCGGGAGTCATGGACGCTGCGGACAGAGGCAAAATTGCACCTTTAACGGAAGATGAGATGAATCATATCTACGATATCGTGACGATGCCCGGCGGCATTGTCGGAGTAGACCCCAAGGATGCGATCGTAACTTCAAACGATTCAGGATCAGACAAGATCAGCACCAAGTGCAGCATCCCTGTGGACAGAAGCATCAACGCTATGATCCATGAAAGAGTATTGGGAGCGGATTCCGTTGATATCGGTTATTCCGATTATAACTATAAGACGGTCAAGGGAGTTGCCAAGAGGGAAGCCGGCGTCCTTAAGCGGGCGCTCAGCTATACCACCATGCCGCTGTTCTATGGAGCCATGCCGAATCTGGGATTCTATACGAAGCCCGACGGTCCTGTAGATAACTGGGCGGTGCTGCTGCCGGAAGGAAAGATCAAGGAAGCCATGGCAGCTCAGGAGGAAGCCGTTGACCACGCGGTGAGAGACATCGTATTCGTTGCAGAACAGATGTATGACGCAGGTGCGGACGGATTTATGCTCGATACGAGCGGAGCGGCAGGAGATGCGGATTTCCTCGTATCACTGAAGGCTACTGAGCTTATCAAGGAAAAATTCCCGGATATGGGCGTTGAAATCGGTATGGCCGGAGAATTCGTCCTCGGTATGCACGGCAGATTGAAGTATAACGACGTAAGACTTGCAGGACTGTATCCTCATCAGCAGGTCAAGCTGGTTGAACAGGCCGGCGCTTCGATTTTCGGAGCCGTTGTAAACACAAACTGCAATATGAGCTTCCCATGGAACATCGCTCGCGTATGTACGTTTATCAAAGCGTGTTCCGAAGTGGCGACCATTCCGGTCCATGCCAATGCGGGTATGGGAGTATGCGCAATTCCAATGTGCGAAAACCTGCCGGCGGATATCGTTTCCAGAGCGGATAAGTGCCTGATCGAAATCTGTAAAATAGACGGATTGTAGATTGGCGTAGGTGATCCTCTCGGTGCGGAAGCTACACACGGCATTGCTGCCAGCATGGGCGGCGTGCGCACAACCGGAGACATGGTTATGCGCCTGCAGATCGCCAAGAAGATGAGAATCAATGAGGCGAAGCAGTATGTAGCTGATAAATTAGGTCTTACAATAGAGGAAATCTGTGATGTCGTAACCATGTCCGAAGTGAGAGAGGACAGAGGATTTGGTTTAGGAAACTTCGAGCCTAACGCGGAAGCCAACATAGGTATGGAGGCTAAGTTCAGGATCGCCGAAGCTTTGGACATCAAGATCAATTCTGTGGAGCGCTTTAAGGAAAGAGCCGGTTTAAAATAGTTCGGCAAGGAGTCGAGCTGCTTTTCCGGAAGGTTCCATAAAAGCGGAAACAGAAAAACAATTAAAGAAGATAAATTGCTGAATGCATGTTTTGACGAAAAATTTAATTTTTCCATCCATGCATTCAGCATTACCCATTTCGTCACAGCGATCCATATGTTCCCATATGGATAATATTTGAATAATTTCAATAATAAGTATACTCTTCCGCGCGGCTTGAAAACGCCGTGCAGAATATGGAAAAGGTAAGAAGTAAGAAGGAAGTGAAATTTTATTATGGGTAATGATAAGAAAGAAGGACAGTTACAGCGTAACATAAAGACAAGACACTTGACCATGATTGCAATCGGGGGAACGATCGGAACGGGACTCTTCTTTGCAAGCGGAAATACGATCAGCCAGGTGGGCCCGGGAGGCGCACTGCTGGCATATGGACTGATGGCGTTATTCGTATATTTTATGATGCAGGGACTTGGAGAAATGTCGACAGAATTACCGATCTCCGGATCCTTTGAAGCCTATGCAAACCGGTTTTTAAATCAGTCCTACGGGTTTGTATTCGGCTGGAACTATTGGTTTGCCTGGGCAGTTACCGTTGCGGCGGAGCTCGTGGCGGGGGGAATCGTAATCAAGTTCTGGTTCCCGAATTCCAGTGAAACCATGTGGGCGATGATCTTTTTCGTACTGCTGATGGGGCTGAATCTGATCTCCGTAAAATCCTTCGCCGAAAGCGAATACTGGTTTGCGGGAATCAAAGTCGTTACCATCATCATTTTCCTGGTCGTCGGCGTACTGATGATCATCGGAATTATGGGCGGTCATACGGTTGGGTTTGAAAACTGGTTCCTCGATGGCGGAGAAAAAGGACAGGCTCCTTTGATCGGAGGGTTCGGAACCTTCATCACAGTGTTCCTGGTCGTAGGATTTTCGTTCCAGGGTACGGAACTGGTGGGCCTTGCGGCAGCTGAGACCGAGAATCCCGACCAGGCGATTCCCAAGGCGATCAAATCAGTATTCTGGAGAATGCTGCTGTTCTACATAGGCTCCATTCTCATCGTTGCGACGCTGATTCCGTTCACAGACCCGCAGTTGCTTGACGGCAGCATTGAAAATATCGCGGCGTCACCATTTACCCTGATTTTCCAGCGTGCCGGTTTTGCCGCAGCAGCCTCTGTAATGAACGCAGTCATCCTGACCTCCGTACTTTCCTGCGGAAACTCCGCGTTATTCTGTGCATCCAGAATGCTGTATGCCATGGCGGAGAAGGGTTCTGCTCCCAAATTCCTGGCAAAGGTCATGCCCAATGGTGTGCCGATCAACGCAGTAGTCGTTACCGGATTAATCGGAGCTTTATCTTTCTTTACGACCATGATCGGAGACGGAAAGATCTATCTGTTGTTTGTCAACGTTTCTTCCGTAAACGGATTTATCATCTGGTTCGGTATCGCGCTCTGTCAATATCGTTTCAGAAAAGCATGGATCGCACAGGGAAGAAAGGTAGAGGATCTGAAATTCAAATCGAAATTCTATCCTTGGGGTCCGATCCTTGCAATGATATTCTTTGCGATCATCATTTTCGGCGCGAATGTCTGGGTCTTCCAGGCGGAGATCTTCTCCTGGTTTGATTTCATCACAAGCTACGCGTTCGTTCCGATTTTCATCGGCCTGTTTATCTGGCATAAGAAAAAGTACAATACAAAGCTGATCCCATTGACCGAATGCGATTTTTCGATGCCGGAATCAGAGAAATAACAGGCTTAAAAGGACAGGTATAGGAGAAGAAAAAACTTCGAATTCTTTCCTGTGATAAATAATAAGCAAAACCTGGAAGATGGGAGATGCACAGGCGTGCGCTCCCATTTTCCAGATGGGAAATAGAATTAGACCCTTTATGTTTTGAGCCTAATCATGTATAATAT
>CAMJRV010000189.1 GCA_946408315.1 uncultured Bacillota bacterium
GGAGAACACTATGGTACCTGAAAAAAAATGGTTGATGACCGAAGACCCAAACGTGATGTTTGAAGGGGATAACGCGGTTGGCCTGCTCAAGAAACAGATCTGGGATGCGTCCGAGGAAGAGATCGATGCAATCCTGGAAGAGTATGGCATCCCTTCCCCATCTGAACTGGGTGTAGCGGGCACATATATCCAAAATACGGCCCGTGCGAAACAGATCGAAAAAAGAAGAAAAAATGACATCGTTTTCGTTCCCATCGGCTGTACGGAAAACCACGGACTGCATGCCAATACCGGTCTGGATACCTTTATGTGCACCCAGATTTTGGAGGGCGTAAGAAGATACACAGCCAAGCAGGGACACGAAGTAAACCTCGCGTTCACACCGCTGAACTACGGCGGCCATCCCTATCACCATATCGGAATGCCGGGAACCGTTATCATGCCGGAAGAAGTCGTAAAGGAATCCCTGATCTACTGCATGCTCGGCCTCTGGAACGACGGCTACAGAAAGATCATCTTTGTCAACAACCACGGCCATCTCTGGATGCTGGAGTCCGCGATCCACGAATTCTGCAAGAGATACCAGCTTCCCGGAATCTTCAGAGTCATCGAATGGCACAGAGCGGTCAGAGAATTCTTCTATCCGACAAACCGCAAGAACAGCCTGGAGACCAACTTCATCCACGCCGACGAAGCAGAGACCGCGGTTGCGCTGCTGATGTTCAAGGAAATGATCGACATGAGCGTCGTACAGGATGCAGACGGAAAAGCACTTCTGCCCGACGGTCACATGGATAAGTCCGTTGATCCTTACAGAAGACCCTGCAGATGGTCCGAAGGCGAAGGCCACGCGGCCATCGAAAGAGCGGCGACTCCGGAAGGAATCGTAGGCAAGCCCTCCCAGGCTACAGCGGATAAGGCCAAGAGGCCGATCGCGGCGATCCTGAAGTATCTGACGCTGCTTCACGATGAAATTCTGGAAGCATTCCCGGCGGGAACCGTTCCTCCGGTGGATCAGATCACCTTGCGCAAGCCGGAAGATATGGAACCATTCCTGAGAGAACCTCTCAGCGAGGGTTGGAAGTCGGTTGATGAGCTGCCAAGAATCGGAATTTTTGAAAGACTGTAAGCCCATGACGCCGCAATTTCCGGCGGACTAGTATAAAGGTATGGAGGGAAAGGCAGATGATGACTGCAGCAATCAGAGAAACCATCAGTAAAGAGCTTGGTATCGATTCGGATCAGATCTTGGAATATCCCGCGTCTTACGCTGAATGCGGGGAGGCTGCGGTGCTGATGTGTAAAATATCAGGCGCAAA
Source organism: uncultured Bacillota bacterium (assembly GCA_946408315.1). Classification (GTDB taxonomy): domain Bacteria; phylum Bacillota; class Clostridia; order Peptostreptococcales; family Anaerovoracaceae; genus Anoxybacterium. The sequence continues at coordinate 1,320 of CAMJRV010000189.1, forward strand.
AAAGATTTTGGCTATGGGAAACGGGGACTTCTTCTCCCGACTGCACGGAACATTTCTTTCCGACGCCGTTAAACTATGCCCTTTATCCCATGAAAACAGACTGATTCTCAATCAATATCTGCCTTATACCCTACCTTCCGCTTTTGGCAGAAAGACGGCGACCTTCGGCGTTGGAGACCGTCTCGGACTTGCTACGCCCGGCCATATTCGCAGCTTTAAAAACAGCAGCGCCAAGCCGGTGCTCGCCCAGCAGAGCAAGCGGGAGCTCTCCCTTACAGGGCGGAGTTATGAAAAGGTTTTAGACGACGTATGCTTTGCCGTTTTCCAGGAGGGTTACAGGGGCGGTTTCGGAGCCGACGGAGACCACCTGAAAAAACGTGAGGACATTGTTGATGCTTTGAATTGCGGCTATACCATGATCACCTTGGACTGCTCCGACATGATCGGAAGAGGGGTGGAAGGCTTATCGGAAAGCGAAGCGGAAGCGGCATACTGCAAATTCCCTCCGGAATTCAGAAACCGTCTTGAAAACGCCTATTTAAGAAAAGGCTTTTCAATCGGCGGCCAGGAATACTTTTTCAGCAGGGACGAACTGATCCGCTGCGCTCTGATCTACAGCAAGGCTGTGGATTTTGTCCGCGAGATATACTTTGACTGTCTGAAAAAGACGGATCATCAGGTCGACTTCGAACTATCCATTGATGAGACCGAATCGGTGACGACGGCCCAGGGTCATCTATTTGTAGCGATGGAATTGGAAGACAATCATGTTGAGGTTACCAGCCTTGCCCCACGTTTCATAGGAGAATTTCAAAAAGGGATCGACTATATCGGCAATATCGCCGAATTTGAAAAACAGCTGAAGCAGCATGCGGAAATCGCGCATCATTTTGGATATAAACTCAGCATCCATTCGGGCAGCGACAAATTCAGCGTTTTTCCGATCATAGGACAGTATACCGAAGGCGTGCTTCATGTAAAAACGTCAGGCACAAGCTGGCTGGAGGCGATTGGAACCGTCGCAGAAAAGAATCCCGGCCTGTACCGTAAGATCCATCAAAAAGCGATAGAACACTTTGAAGAGGCAAGGGTACATTACCATGTTTCCGGCGATCCGTCAAGAATCGAGGTCCCGAAGCAAAGGAAGGATGAAGCGCTGACCGGCTACCTGGAAAACGACGACAGCAGGCAGCTGCTCCATATCACCTATGGCTTTGTGCTGGGAGACGGGGAATTAAAAAAAGAGCTGTATGAAACGCTGAAAAACAATGAAGACCGTTACAACGAACGGCTCATATCCCATATAGGACGCCATCTCGAATTGATCAGTTTAACCGATCAATAATATATAACACGCCGGATTACGGCTTGGAGGGATGAACTATGAGTATCAAGAACGGACTGCCTGAGCAGATAAAACTGTCTGCAACACTGGCAGCAGAACTGAGTCCTTCTTCGCCTGTCATTATGGCGGGTGATCCGGACCAAAAAGTCGCTCTGGCATCGCGGCTCGGCTATGACGCCATCGAGCTTCACTGGGCGAACCCGGCTTACCTTCCCATTGAAAAGATCGCTGCGGCATGCAGCGCATATCAGATGGGGATCTCGGCATTTGCTACCGGGAGGGCTTACGTGCAGGAAGGACTGTCTCTCATTCATGAAGACAGTGACAACCGTGGGGCGGCTATAAAAAGGCTTAAGGATTATGTCGACGCAGCCGCGCCATATGAAGCCACCGTGATAATTGGCTGCATCCGAGGGAATCTTATCTCCGAAGACCACCGCGAATCTTCCCTGAAAAGGCTTGCGGAATATGCGCTGGAGAGAAACGTCGGAATCGTTTTTGAAGCCATCAACCGATTTGAAAACAATTATCTGAATACCGCGGAGGAAACGGCAGCTTTCATAAGGGAAAACAGCCTTCCAAATACGAAGATCCTGTTGGACACATTTCATATGAACATCGAGGATGCCGATCTGTCAAAGGCGATCCTCGACTGCGGCGACCTGCTCGGATATATTCATATCGCCGACAGCAACCGGCACTATGCCGGTGCAGGCCATATCGACCTGAAAGAAATCCTTAATGCGCTGAAAACTGTTAATTATCAGGGCTATATCAGCGCGGAATGCTTACCTCTTCCAGATTCGGATACGGCTTTGGCGGGCTGGATTCGAGGGGTAAAAGATGCTTTTTAACAGAAGTGGCGCAGTCACTTTTTATAGGGAGGAAACAATGGATAAACTTTTAGAGATGACACAGAAATTCCCGATGACAAAGTACTGGAACGATTCCTGTTCCATCAAGGAGCTGACCTACGCCATCGAAAGAGGTGCGGTAGGGGCGACCACAAATCCCGTCATCGTAAAGGGAGTGTTGGAAAAGGAGCTGGACAGCTACCGGGACTACATCGCCCAGCTTGTGAAGGACAATCCCTCATCATCGGAGGACGAGATTGCCTGGACCGTCATCGAAAAGATGGCGGTGGACGGAGCGAAGCTCCTAGAGCTCCTGTTCGATCCAAAGACAGGGACCGGACGGATTTCCATCCAGACGAATACGAAGTATTTTAACAATGCTGAAAAATTAGTCGAACAGGCCGTATACTTCAATAACCTTGCCCCGAACATGCAGGTCAAAGCGCCGGCGACGTCGGCGGGAATCAAGGCATTTGAAGAGATGACCTATCGCGGAGTAAGCGTCAACGCTACCGTATCCTTTACCGCAACCCAGGCCCTGGCAGTAGGCGAGGCGGTGGAGAGAGGGCTCAAAAGAAGAGAGGCGGAGGGTCTTGGTAATTCCAAGCTCAACCCCGTCTGCACCATCATGGTGGGCAGACTGGACGACTGGCTGAGAGAAGCGGCAGACAAGAAGAACATCAGTATAAACCCATGTGCTCTGCATTATGCCGGAATCGCCTGCGTGAAGAAGGCATACAAGATATATAACGAAAGAGGCTACAGGACAAAGCTGCTTTCCGCAGCCTACAGAACACCGCTCCAGTGGCTGGAGTTCATCGGGGGAGATATGATCATGACCATCCCCTACAAGAATCAGGTTCCTTTCAACGGTTCTGATTTTGAGGTCAAGGCGAGAATGGACGACGAAGTAGATCCTTACTACATCAAAGAGCTGAGAAAGATCCCCGACTTCATAAAGGCATACGACGAGATGAGCGTAGAAGAGTTCGACTCCTACGGACCGGTGAACAAGACCCTAGACCAGTTTGCATCAGGCTACGACGATCTGGTGAAGATCATTAGAAAGTTTATGATTAAATATTAGAATCTCATATAACAACCGTCGGCTCAAGCCGGCCGGAAACTCCAATTAAAACAGAGATTGTTCACATTTTGTGTGCAATCTCTGTTTTAATTTAGTCAAGAATGCTGTGCCGCATAGAGAGATTAGTACTTTTTACTAATTGACAAGTATGACCGACGAGTCATATAATATGACCAGAGAGTCACACTATTTGGGAGGTGAAGTGCATTGCCGAAAAAGACGTTTAACCGTCTTGACTGCGAGAAGAAAGAAAGGGTCATACGGGCTGCAATTGAAGAATTTCAAATTCATGGTTTTGAAAAGGCAAAAATAGAAGCGATTGCTAAAAATGCGGGAGTCGCCAAAGGCAGTATCTATCAATATTTTGACGACAAAAAAGATTTGTTTTTATACTCCGTAACGTGGTCGCTGGAGTATTTTATGGAAAATATCGACAGGCAGACTCCGTTGAAAGATATGGATGTCTATGACTACTTTCTTACCGGAAGTCGTGAACGTTTTGAGTTGATAAAAAAAGAGCCTCTGCTGGTAGCGTTTTCCGTGGATGTTAACTCGGGTAAATATGGAAGTCTGACAAAGGAAACGAATGACGCGCTGAATCGGATCGGCGAGGAATATGAGCTGAAATTGATTGCAAACGGTAAGAAAAAAGGAACGGTCCGCGCCGACCTGGACGACAGGGCGCTGCTGCTGTTCTTTCAGGGAGTAACGGAAAAATTCACCATGAAGATTGTTGAAATAGCGAGGAACTTTGAATTTGAGCCAACGGATGATTTATATTGTGAAATGGAAAGCTATTTGAAAAACATGGTTTCGCTATTAAAAAACGGGATGGGGAGATAAAGATGTTTATTACGATAGAAAATTTGAAAAAGAGCTATGGCTCCGGAGAAAGCAAAAGCGAAGTATTGAAAGGGATAAGTCTTACCCTTGAAAAAGGGCAGACCGGTGTGATC
>CAMJRV010000190.1 GCA_946408315.1 uncultured Bacillota bacterium
TTTTTCATTCCTCCGTTAAAAAATCCTTCTTAATATAGATTGTACCTTCTTTTTTCAGCATATCAACATCCAATCCTTGACTTTATAACCAACCAAGTTTATGAAATTGATTGGAAACCGGACAAAAGTAAAAAATTGCCGATCCCCAGTCAAATCAACCTTAAGTTATTGTCTTTTATGTGAGCGGCAGCAAAAAAGCTCATAGGACATGCGTCCCCTTATACAAAACCGGAATTGCCGACGCAATCAGGATCATCCCCATAAACGCGGGAGCAGCATGGCCCAGGGAAACATAAATCTGTCCCCCGACGACAGGCCCGATGATTCTTGCCAGGGCCTGAATCGATTGGCTGCCTCCCTGAATTCTCCCCTGTTCACTGGAATCGGCAGACTTGGAGACCATCCCGTTGAAGGAAGGCCCGAAGATCGAATCCCCAAAACCAAATAGGAACATTCCGGCAATAAGAAGAGGATAGAACGAGGACAACGCCGACGCTGCAATAAGACCGTAGCCGATAATCTCCGAAATCATTCCAAGAATTGCAATCTGCGCATCACTGAGCCTTACCAGAAGCTTTGGCATGATGAAAGCTTGGGAGATGATGTCCTGAACGCCCATAATAGAAAACATAAGTCCGATCAGGACAGGCTGCCAATGGAACGTATCGATTGTAAACTGTGAAAAAACCGCCTGCAAAGACCCATTGGGCAGCCACAGCAGGAATGCTGCAACAAGCAGCCTTTTTAAGTTTTTTATGGACAGCACATTTGCAAGCTGGGTGAATGGATTCAGTCTTACAAACGTAATCTTCTCCAGCCTGCTACCCTTGGCAAGGCTCTCAGGCATATACAGGATTCCATAAATAACATTTAATAAAGTTATGATTGCTCCGAAATACATGGGCGCGGAATAGCCGAACTTTGCAAGCAGTCCGCCTAACGTAGGTCCGATGACGGAGCCTGCGCCTGCAACCGCGCTCACCCAGCCAAAATATTTGGTGCGCTGTTCTCTGGGAGTGATGTCCGCGAAATATGCGAAGATGGTGCTTATGCTCCCACCGGTAATCCCTTCTATTATGCGCCCTGCAAACAGTACCCACAGAGCCCCTCCTATTCCAAAGATCAAGTAGCCGATCGAGGAACCAAAAAGACAAATCAAGAGCAACGGACGGCGTCCATATTTGTCGCTCAGAGCTCCAAGGCCGGGTGCTGCAAAAAATACGCAGACGGCATAGACAGAGGTCAGCAGCGTAACAAAGATAGCCTGATCTCTCGGGTTGCTTGTATAGGGCTGCACTAAGTATGGAACGACCGGCGCTATGATACTGAAGCCTATTCCGCAAAGAAATACAGACATAAGACCGAAACGCAAAGCCCTTTTATCTACGGCTTGCGCTGTGTTCTGCTCCTTGTGTGATCTAAGTTTAAGCATGTAATTCTCCTCTCAAAAGTCGTGATTCAGAAGTTGTAATTTTGTTTCCAAGGAAACACATTTATCATCCTACCACCATTTTGTTTCCTTGTCAACAAAATGGTGTGGTGAAAATTGTATGACGCTCAATAAAAAAGCACATGGCATACAATAAAAAGGCAGCCCATTCTCAATAGAATTGGACTGCCTGTCGTTTCTTTTGTTGATTTGCCTGTGATCTTTTTTCCCGATTAATTTGTTCTGTTGTGGGGCTACTATAGCTTATCGCAGCCTCCCGGTTTAATATCGACTCCCAGCTTTTTGATTTCTGCATCTAAATGCTGATTATACCGTTCCAGAAAGCTCAGGATACCGTCAAACTGCTCCTCAGTTACTTGCTCAAATACGGCTTGGTCCCGTTCTTGAAGCTCTTTGTGCAGTTTCTCATGGAGTCTGCCGACTGCTTTCCCTTGCTCCGTAAGCTTAAAATAGATTTCTTTCTTATTGTCCGGCTTCTGATAGCTTTCAACAAGACCTTTTTCCATGAGCTTCTTCGTTATTTTACTAATGGCGCTTCTCGTCACATAAAAGGTCTCTGCAAGCTTTGTCACGTTGGCGTCTGCATTTTTTTCAATATATTCGATGCAATGCAGTTCAGAGGGCTTGTACCCCTTAAAGCTGCCTTTCATCTTGATCTCATCGAGCCAGATTTTCTTGTTAAATAGGTTCCAAAAACCCGCTACGACCTGTTCTTCTCTGTTCATGGCCTGTCCTCCCGACGGTGGTGCTGATAATATTATATTAAACTTTTATTTCTGCTTCAACAATACTAAATAATTATTTTGGAAATTGGCAGAGTGCCGCGACAGGTTGTACGCCCTGAATTGTAAGAGTATAATAGTTTAATAGAATAAATGATTTCTTGCTAGAACCAACTGTATTCCCAATTGATAACAAACAGGAGGATGAAATGAAAGCCGAACTGATCGCGCCGTGCGGCATGAATTGTCGTTTGTGTTATGGATATATCCGTCCTCGCAATCAATGCCTGGGTTGCCGTGCGCCGGAAGACAGCAAACCGCAATCCTGTTCAAACTGTAAAATTGTGATGTGCGAAAAGCGAGCGGAAAATGGATGGCAAACTTGCGCTCCCTGCGACACACCGTGCCGCCGTTTAAAGGATTTAGACAAACGGTATCAGGCAAAATATCATATGAGCATGATAGAAAATCTCGCTGTTATCCGCGATCATGGCATGCAATTCTTTTTACAGCAGCAAGAAGAAAAGTATCGCTGTCCAGCTTGCGGCGCCATTGTTTGCGTACATAGGGATGAATGCCCCTCGTGTAAAGCAGCGGTATGGTAAAGAATCACCAGCATCCCATAGCTTTTTGATCCAGACTTGAAATAACCACCATTCCGGCCTTTCTTGCGATCTCCGATATGTTTGTATTTTTATATCTATATTTTACAGGTACCCGTTAAAAAATTTTTATATACGCTATTAAACCGAAGAATCTCCTCATATACTTGTATAAACGATTAGGCAGGTGAAAAATGTCGATATTGATACAAGTTGTTTTGACTAATTTACTTCTTTCCTGCGATAATGTTGTGATTATCGCTAATGTCACAAAAGATCTGAAACAAAAACAAGCAAAGGCTTTACGCTTTTGGGGGATTTGTTTGGCGCCGCTTCTTGTACTATTGTTCATTTGGCTGACAAGTTTTTTATTAACGATATCATGGATACACGTCAATATACTTGGCGGAGTTTTACTGCTCTATGTAAACTATAATATGCTGCATCATGACGGTAATAAAAATATAAATAGCGAAAGCAATGGAGGAATAACATTACCAATCCTGTCTATTATCGCGGCTGACCTTACTTTAAGTTTAGAAAACAGCATATCTATTTTATCTATTGTTTCAAAGAGTGGTGCAATGATCGGGGGAAAGGAAATCGGACAGATCATTATTGCCCTTTTAGCAGGCATACCCATTCTATTATTCCTGGGCCAGACCATTTCAAAATTGCTGGATAGGTATTCCTTCATTACAACCTTGTGTGCTGGATACTTGACTTTTATGGCTATGCAGATGATCTTTGCCGATGAATCCATTTGCGAATTCCTTCATGCCATACGTTTTACTTTGACTACATTTACCTCCATCCTGATCGGCATATTAGTCGCCGCTTCGAGCATATTCATAAGTTCTCAAAGGCAATTCGGCACGAGGAAGCGGAGAAAAGGGATGATTGCTCTTGGGGCTGCAACAATAGCATACTCGCTATTTACTATCATTAGAATAACTTACTTGAATACTAACCCTATTATTGACGGAGTGAAATTTCACGCAGAACAAGTGCTCGGATTCACTCCCTCTGGAGCAAATGCAATATATGCACTTTCTATTCCGCCGCACTTGTTCCCGATTTTCATGATTTTTCTATCTGGTATGATTTATGAAACCCCTGCTTCAAAGAAAATGTCTTTTCACTTATTTATACACAAGTACAGACAGTCTCTTTTCTGTATGCTGCTGCTTATAATTTCTTATACGGCAATCTGTATGATTGGTATGACGAATAATATAGGATTTGGCGTTTTGAATCCGTGGAGCTTGGTCAGCTTTCTGTCGCAGATCTTTATAATGGCTATCTACCTTGCAATTTTCTTTTTCATTCGTTCACTGAGCAGAATAAAGGCTGTAGGCACATTTGGCTGCTTAATGTTTATTCTATTGGAAAATTTGTTGTTTGAAATTTTTTGGCATGTAACCCCACTACACTTTTTTATAATTTTGCTGCCTGACTATTATGCCCATATATTACAGCTCCAGCTTGAAAATTCCATAATCCCCTTTCAATTATTGCTGGTTGGTATTGCAACAATCGTTGGAACCCTTTGGGCGGGAGGAATCTTGTCTGGCAAAGTGAAAAATATCAAGTAGCTTAACAGCTTTTAAGCTGTACCGATACCCCATTAGGATCATAGACATAAAAATAGCGGCTGTTAGCATCGGGCGTGCGAATATCGGAAGCATTAAGTCCTTGTGATAATGCAAGGCTGTGCATCTCCTCCAGCTTGTCGGTCAAAAAGCAGATAAAAAATCCTTTCCCCTCAAATGTCTGCATTTGCGGTGCATACACAAGCTCAATTTCTGTTTCTCCGGCCTTATTGGCGAGAAATGCAAGCTCCGCCGGTCCGTCTTGGAAACGGCGAACGACCGTCAGCTCTGCAAAGGTTTCATAGAATGCAATCGATTTTTCAAGATCGTGAACAATAACTGTGAATTGCTTAAAAAACATAATAATCTCCTTTTGTTTGAAATACTGCTATCAAATTTATTATACCTCTCACAAACGGCAAAAACAAGACGGTACCGTTAGAAAATTTCAAAACGCCATTGACTTTTCTAATGGTACCCTTTACAATAATATTTGACGGTACCGTTAGAAAATTTACGGAGGGTTCTGTAATGAACAATAAACTTTACGAAAAGCTGACACAGCTCCAATGGTTACTTCATAAGCACCAAATGCGCAGTTGGGCGCAAGGCGGCCCCTTGACCGACCATACCCGGGGTCAGGGACGAATCTTGGCATTCTTAAGGCTGCGCGACGAAATCAGCACAAAGGACCTTTCCTACCTGCTCGGCATGGCGGTCTCTTCGTTGAATGAAATGCTGGCAAAACTCGAAAAAGGCGGCTACATCACCCGAGTGCCGTCCGAAGAAGACAAGCGCATTATGCTCGTCAAACTCACAGAAAAAGGTAAAACCGAAGAACAATCCGACACCCCGGATATGGGCGATATATTCGCCAGCCTGTCGAAAGAGGAACAGAAAACCTTTGGCGATTATCTCGACCGCATTATCGTTTCGATGGAAGAGTATTTTAGGGAGAACGGCGACGAAACCTTTGACCGCAAAAAAGAAGCATACGAGCGGTTCGGGTATGATTTTCACTCCCATATGGGTAAAGATATGCCCAAACATTTCTTTGAACATGGCAGAATGCATGCCCATCACAGCGGCGATAAGCAGAAAGCTCACGGGCGGTTCGGGCATGAATTTCACCGCCAGATGGAAAAGGAATTCTCCAAACATTTTTGGGGACATGACAAGGAGGATGATC
>CAMJRV010000191.1 GCA_946408315.1 uncultured Bacillota bacterium
TCTTCAATGTCCTCTACCTCCTCCGCGATGCTTCTCCCCTCTATTGGGAAGCGCTTCCGTCAGAAAAACTGTGGATCCAATCGGCCATGGTGAGAATCACTTCCATACCGTCCGATTTCTGCCCTCCGTTGTGGATTTCGTGGTACATTCCCTTCCATTCCATATAGCTGCAGCGATCCTTTTCCAACTGGGCAAGGATTCTGCTGCCTTCCGGGTTGCAGATCAGATCCGCGTCTCCATGCATGAGGAGCATGGGTTTCAGGGGCTCTTCCCCCTGGGGTTTCAAGCTGTCATTCATCAAAAGCCCGGCGATCTCAAGACCTTCCAGGGCGGTTTTTACGGAAATTTTGCCATGGGTCAGATGCTTGTCTTCCTGCTTTGAAATAATTTCAACATTTCCCAGCGCCTCCTGATTGATTTTGGAGCTCATCTGAAAATCCGGTTTTATCTTTGACATCATCAGGGCAAACCGGTACAGATATCCGGGAATCTGCCGCTGCAGCATGATCCACGGAGCGGTAACTATGTAAGCGGCGGGAACGTTTCTGTATGTCCCCCGCCTCCGGTAGTCGAGGGCGATATTTCCTCCCATGCTGTGGCCGTAGAGGAAAACCGGTATGTCAGGATATTCTCTTTGCGCATACTCGACGAGCCGGTCCACGTCCCTGAGGATACTCTCTCTCGGAGACGCGTGCCCCCTCGTGCCGGCCGACAGGCCGTGCCCTCTCAAGTCCATTCCTACCATAGCAATTCCTGCTTCTTTGAACACCTCCCCCGTCCTGTCATACCTCCCGGCATACTCCCCGATGCCGTGAACGAGGCATACGACAAACCGGGGCTTGTTTCCCTTCCACTCGTAACCGATCAGTTCTGTGTCCGATTCCAGTTTAAAATTTCGATACATATCAGCATATTCTCCCAATATTACATAAATTATTACATTTCATACACTGTTTCTTACATTTACGCAACTTATCGTTGATTTTTTCCAAATTATCTCATAAAATGAAATTGTTCCTGCGAGACACAGCCTATTTCATTGTGAGGCAACGAATTCTCCTAGAAAACAAAGGAAGTGGATTGAATGAAAAAGAGAAGAAAGATCATTGCCGGTCATCACATCGGCAACACAGGAGAATTATGCTGCACAATCTGCGGCGCCCTCATCAATATTACCCGTTTCAAGAACGGTTATATCTGCAGCGGCTGCCTGCAACACGTTAAATCACATTGTTAGTGAATGGAATCCTTTTCTCTCGGAAAACCATTTAGTTATCGTCTCGTTTTCTCATATTCAGTGAAACAGGCTGTGTCAAAGGCTGATACCAAGTGTCAGCCTTTTTTATTGTTTCTATTTCTATTTTTATTTCTGTTTCCCGCTTCGGCGGCGAGTCTTTTCTTCGTTTTAGGCTTCATGACAGAATAACCGAACTTGCCGATGGGATTTTTCTGAAGCCCGAAATAATCTCCGTGGCTGTAGCAGATCAAACCTGCCTTTTCCAGCTCCAGCTTTCCATTTTCGTTCAGAAGGCTTTCGTCGGCGTGAACTGCCAGAATATCCGCCACAAACATATCGTGGGACGGATAGTGATGGACTTCCCGAACCCTGCATTCGAGGTTCACCGGCGCTTCCCCGATCATGGGAGCTTTTACAAACTGTCCTGGAATCGGAGTCAGGTTCTGATCCTTGAATTTATTGAAATCGCGTCCGGATTTTACACCGCAGTAATCGGTCTGTTTCGCCAGCTTTTCCGTGCAGAGGTTGATAACGAATTCCCCGCTCTTTTCGATGAGTCCGTGGGAATGTCTGGATTTCCGCACAGAGATATAGGTCATCGGCGGTTCGGAATTGACAATTCCGGTCCAGGCGATCGTGATGATATTATATTCCGCTTCCGTTTCCCCGCAGGATACCATGACGACGGGCACTGGGTTCACCATCGTTCCCGGCTTAAAGGTTATCTTATTCATGAACAGTTCCTCCTAGCTTCTTGATGACCGTTACAAATTCCTGAGGCAACGGGCTCTCAAACTCCATATAAGCTCCTGTTTTAGGATGATGAAAGCCCAGAAGCTTTGCATGCAACATCTGGGTTTCCACGCCCATAACCTTCTTTTTCGGCCCGTATACCGCATCTCCAAGCAGGGGATGGTTGATATGGGTCATATGAACTCTGATCTGGTGGGTTCTTCCCGTTTCCAGCCTGCATTCGATATAGGTAAAGGCGCCGAAACGCTGTAAAACTCTGTAATGGGTGATCGCTTCCTTGCTGTTCAGCTGAGTCACCGCCATCTTCAGGCGATTTTTGGGGTCCCGTCCCACCGGTGCGTTCACCGTGCCCTCGTCCTCCTGAAAGTTATGGTATACAACGGCGTGGTAAGCCCTCGTGATACTGTGGGAGGCAAGCTGTTCGGCAAGGCTGCGGTGTGCCACGTCATTTTTTGCAATCATCAGCAGGCCGCTGGTATCCTTGTCGATCCGATGGACGATGCCCGGCCGGATCACGCCGTTGATAGAGGAAAGGGTCTTGCAGTGATAGAGAATCGCATTCACCAAAGTCCCGGTATAATTCCCCGCGGCTGGATGCACGACCATGCCCTTCGGCTTGTTGACCACGAGAACATCTTCGTCCTCATAAACGATATCCAGAGGGATGTCCTCCGGCACAATATTCAGGCGGACCGGCTCCGGTACCGTCACCTTGACCACGTCTCCGGCCTTCACCTTATATTTTTTCAGGGTGCCGGTTTCCCCGTTGACCTCTACCCTTCCGATATCGATGAGCTTCTGAAGGTGGCTCCGGGAAGCTTCTTCAATAACAAGAGAGAGGACCACATCGAGCCTGGTCCCCTTCATATCTTCTTCTACAATGAATTCAAATGTGTTATGATCCTTTTCCATATCCTTATTCTCCGGACGTATCTATTCTATCCGACGTTCCTTGAAACTCTCGTTTTCTGCCGCCGCGCTTCGGTTCTATGAAGAACATGTACAGCACCAGCAGGCCGCATCCGACACAGACGGAGATATCCGCCACGTTGAAGATCGGCCAGATTCGGAAATCCAGGAAATCAACGACGTAGCCTTTTGCTGCGCGATCGATGAGATTTCCCATTCCGCCCGCGACGATGAGCGACAGGCTCAAAAGCAAGCACCAGTGTTCCTTTTTCTGTTTTTTCACCAGATAGACCAGAACGATTGAGATGACAATTACCTGCATCGCGATCAGAAATCCCGTCTTATTCTCAAACAGGCTGAACGCCGCGCCGCTGTTGTGAATATATGTGATGTGAAAGATCCCGTCGATCAGCGACACAGTGGTGTTCAGATCGAAATTGGCCTGTATCAGATATTTTGTCAGTTGGTCGAGTGCGATGACGATGGCGATGATAACAATATACATAGAATCTGATCCGACGCTTGATCCTGCTTCCGAAAACGCGTCAGATACTTTCTCCTTTTCTCAAATTCGTGATGGTTTCCTTACTGGAAGAGGTTCTCAGCTCCGGGGCCGGCTTCACCTCAGAGTAGGCCTTCAATTCCTCCATATCCTTGTCGGCAAACAGCTCTGCACTCAGATTATCAAATTTCTCAAGCTCCGATTCGAGCAGGCTCCGGTATCTTGTTCGGAATATGTTCAGCCGGTTTCGCATCGTTACCGACTCTTCCTGAAGCCGTTCGATGGATTCTTTTGCTTCCCTCTGAATCAGCTCGGCGTCGAGTTCGGCATTTTTCAGCAGGATCTCCGCACGTTTTTCCGCGCTTACGGAGATATCGCCCATCAGGGCTTTCGCCGCTTCCAGCGTTTCCAGCACGGCTCCTTCCGAATTCCGATATCGTTCCACCTCTGCCGAAAGATTCTTTACCTGGTCCTTCAGCTTGCGGTTTTCTTCCAGAACCTTCTCCAGGTCCAGCGTCAGAAGATCGAGAAAGCCGTCGACATCCTCTTCCTTGTATCCTCGAACGCTTTTAGCAAATTCTTTGTTTTGAATATCTAAAGGAGTGATCATTCTTCCACCTCGATTTGTAGATTTTTGTCGTATCATATTCTGATCGACGTTTTGCGCCGGGGCTAAAAACTCAGCGTCATTAAAATGTAAATGATAATCCTTCTGAGGATGCTCAATCCGATCAAGGCCAGGATCGGGGAAAAGTCAATGGTCCCCGTCATGCCGAACCTGGCAAGAATATGCCTGCAAGGCGAAATGATCGGCTCTGTGATCTGGATGGCCAGGGAGTAAAGCTTACCCAGCATGTCGTAGGGATTTCTCACAAACCAGCTGAGAATCGCTCTGCCCAGGATCAGATAGATCAAAACCTCAAAAAATAAATTGACCGCAATTATTAATACTCCCATTCCGACTATCTCCAAACATTCTTGGGCGATCCACTGAAATCGATCCCCTTATGATCTATATTCGCAGTAACGTCCACATTTTCCGGTGCAAAGATGAAGATATTGTTCGCAACCTTCTGAACATTGCCATTCACAGCATATGTAGCGCCGCTTAAAAAATCAAATATTTTTCTCGCGGTATCCGACTCCACCTTTTCAAGGTTGATAATGACAGGTTTTTTTGCTTTCAGATTGTCCACGAGCTTCGGGCATTCATCGAAGCTTTTCGGTTCGATCACGACCATCTTAAATTGGCTCGTATTTGGGGTAATCGTCTTGTTCTGCATCGGAAGCACTCTGCTATCCTTCGTGTCCTTGATGTCGCTTCTTACCGGATAGGAAGCCCTCGGATCCATAGGCTTTCGCTCCAGCGACGCAGACGGGACCTCGTCCAGCTGGTCGTCCTCTTCTATCTCTTCAATTCCAATTAGGGTTTTCAGCTTATAAAATATACCTTCTCCCATTTTTTACCTCCCTCTTGCTTGTTAATTTTGCGCAACGCTGTGTTGCTGCTCGCCTTGCCTTGCACAAAATCTCCTGCGCAAGTTTTCATTTTTTAACAAGCCTTCAAAACTAATTAAAAATCAATCATCCCTAAACTGATCGTGAGGGCTTCGTTTACTTCTGAAATGATATCTGTATCCACTTTTCCGATTTTTTCTTTCAAACGTTTTTTATCGATGGTCCTGAGCTGTTCCAGCAGCACGACTGAGTCCTTGTTCAGTCCGTGACCCAGAGCCCCGATTTCAACGTGGGTAGGCAGCTTCGCCTTATTGATCTGTGAGGTAACCGCCGCTACGATAACCGTAGGGCTATATTTATTTCCAATATCATTCTGCACGACAAGGACCGGTCTTACTCCGCCTTGCTCCGAGCCAATGACGGGACTCAGGTCTGCAAAAAAAATATCGCCTTTCTTCACTATCAAGTCATTCACTCTCCACTAAATATTTTTCATAGCTTTCCAGGTCTCTTCTATCTCCATCAAGTCCCTCTTCCGAAAGACTTCTGTTAAGCATTCCCATTTCCTCGTAACCGGCTTTCATTCCATTCACGGTTTCCAATGACAAGCCGTTTTCATTTTTCATAAAGTTAGACATTTGCTCACCTCAAACAATTCCTGCGCAATCATGCTGCCGACAACAATAATACTTATC
>CAMJRV010000192.1 GCA_946408315.1 uncultured Bacillota bacterium
TTATGATTTCTCTTTGTATACCAGTAATCACCGGGCGATTAGATTATTCTATCTATTGCGGAATACTATTTTTCGTTCTACATAAATTTTCGAGAAATATAATCAATATTTTTAAAGTAGCCAAATAATAGTGCGATAAAAAATCCTGCCTTAACAGGCAGGATTAATTGATATCGTGCGAATATTGGGCAAGATTTTTGGGCCTATTTTACAATTTTACTCGGATCCAGTGTTCTCAAGTAAGTGCCGCACAGGTTGTTGGGGTTGAGCGCTTCCCTTATTTTGTACTGATACGCATAAATCCAAGGCTGCGGTGCATTGATAAACATTGCGTCGTGTTCTTCCTGAGTATAGTTGTATCCGTCCATGTGTCTTACATCTGAATTCCATCTGCAGAAATCCGGACCGAAAGCATACTTGTTATGTAATTCCTGGTTACCGTCGACAAATTCACATGTTCCTCTGATGGATTCTTTGTCATAAGCATCAAAGTTCATAAAGAACTCCCAACCCGTCGCGCCGCCGCCGCCGATTCCAGACAGGCTGCCCATTGCAGATTCTCCGCCGGTCGCAGCGATATGCGTATGGTTTTGCTCCCATTCCTTCTTTCTGGCCGCAGCTTCTTCGGCAACCTGGATTGCTTTCCAAACGTTATTGGATAACCCGAAGGTGCCTTCATAAGCGCCGCACATAACGAAGTTGAGATTTTTATGTCCCATTCTTGTTAAATACAAAAGTGCGTAGTCATGCATGTCTTTTTCGAGCATCATTTCGTTTTTCCAGCCGCCGGTCTGCTCAAGGATATAGTCGACTGCCTTTTCTTTATATTCCATATCTCGTTTTGTGTAGCCTGCAATGATGATTTGGTACTCATGCTTCATGCTTTCATTTTGTTTTTGCAGATACGGATCTTTTACCAAAGTTTCCAAGTCAGCAAGCTGTCCGTCCGGATTGGTAATGACTTTTAACATAAATGCCTTTAAATCCCTGCCGAACATATTGAACTGCCTGTGTCCCGAATACACCACATCGCATTCGTAAAAGTATTGGATGCTTCGTGCCCAGGCTTCCCAGTCAGGATAGCAAAGGGTATAGCACTTGAGGTTGTCACCGAAATTCGCTTTATATGCGGGCGCATCACCCCTTGTAGGCAAGTCGGCAGGACCTGGCCACGGATGCAGTCTTATCGCCATTTTCGTGCAGACACCGAAGGATCCGGCTGCTCCAAAAATACCTCTGACAAGTCCTCTTTGGCTTGGTCCGGGTCCTTCTCCGCAGAACCAGCCGTCACCGGAGCCGAGGGCGCCGGTTCTCATGACTTCTCCGCTTGGAAGAACCCATTCCATACCGAGGATGTTCTCCGAACCTTGCCCCATAGAGATTGAGTTTGGACCAAAAGCCGCCCAGGATGAAAAATTTGCCACGGTAGAGCAGCTGCTTCCCGAACCGGGGATATTAAGGTTCAATCCAACTTTCATCGCTTCTGCCTGAACAGTTGCGCCGATCGCAAACGGTTCAATAACAGCGGTCATGTTTTTCACATCGATTTCTACGCTTTTCATGCGCCGTAGATCCAACTGGATCGCATAGTCACCGCCGATATAACCCATGGTTGACCAGAAAGTAGTCGATGCTTTGAACTCTATCCCATATTTATTACAGATTCGGAAAATATTTTTGATTTCGGCTGCACTTCCCGGCAATATAACAGCCTGCGGAAGCGGTGTCCAATGTTCTGACGGACCGTAGTGTGCCGAACCTTGGGCAGGAATACTTCTATAGGTTTCTAGTACCCCGATATTTTCGGAAATATTTTTTTTCCCAACAATCGCTTCGAGTGCCCGGTAAATTTCTCTTGATAAAGCCATTCTAGTACCCCCCTCTCACATTGCTTGCTGTACGAGTTCGATGATATCTAAGACTTCAATCTTGTTACCATCTTCGCAGGCAGCATTGGCAAAATTATCTTTACACCATGGGCAAGCGGTTACCATTGCATCCGCACCTGTTGCATTTGCCTCAGTTACTCTTTCGCCGGCAGTCCATGCAGAGAATTCCGGATTGGATTCGCTGCATCCGCCGCCCGCACCGCAGCACCATGAATATTCGCGAATTCTTTCCATTTCAATCAGTTTTACGCCTGGGATCGCATTCAAGATGTTTCTTGGGGCATCATATATTCCATAGATACCATTGTATCTGGGTCTTTTGGGCTCCCAGGTATGAATCTGGTTATAGATTTTCTTTTCTTTGCCTTCCCACGGGATATACGCTTCACCTAATCTTCCAAGGTGGCAAGGATCATGGTAAGTTACAGTCATTGGAACCGATTTTGTAAATTTGATTTTGCCTTCCTGAATCAATTGGTCAATATACTCGACAACATGAAGTACTTTAACGTCTAACCCTAATTTTGCGTATTGACGTTTAAACGCGTGATAGCAATCTGAACATGGAGTTACGATCGTTTTTACTCCTGCCGTCTGGAATGCTTTCATGTTGCCCGCTGCACCCTTTTCAAATTCTTTGAAGAATCCCATTTGATGAGCACGACCCGTACAGCAGTTATCAGCAGCTCCCAGATAGCCCAGATCCACTCCGGCGCCTTGCAGTAATTTAACTGCAGATTGCGCCACTTTTTGAATTTTAGGATCATAGCTGTATTTGCATCCGGCAAAGAAAGCAACTTCCCCTTTTTCCTGAAACAAATCCTTCAAGTTAAGGTCTTTTGCCCAATCCGTACGATTTGCTTTTTTCGTTCCGGGAATCATGCTGTTTTCTTTCGCAAGATTATCCATAACAGGCTTTTGTCCTTCTAACATTTTACTGTTTTCAACCGCGTATGCCTTCTGCTCAATATTATGTTCCAACACTTCCAGATTGTATCTGGTCACCTTACATCCTGTATCGCAATAACCGCAAGACGTACAGGAGTGAATCGCTTCTGTGATCGTATCGTCAAGCACTGCTCTTCCGTCAAGCAAGCTTTGACTTAATTGAAAACGTCCGCGGGCCGAATAAGTCATAAAGTTGTAATAGCCTATACTCGGGCAGTTTTCCGCGAACCTTAAGCTTTTTATTTTTTCAAATGGGATGAACTTGCAGCCGGCACAGCTGCTGCAGCGTTCCATCATAGGTCTGAAATCTTGTAAAGCCATCTTCATATCCTCCTTTTTCCTGATTTATTGTAAAGTTAGTTTTCCGGTATTCATGATGTTGTTCGGGTCAAATATATTTTTCATTTTCTTTAAGATCTCATATGACCCGGCGTCTTTATTCAATTGGATTCCAGCCCAAACATCATAGGGTCTTGCATAATATCCACCAAGCTTTGACATTTCTAAGCTTGCTTTTTCATATAGACCTCTGACCTTTTTCACTTCCTTCGCGTTGTCCGGATCGTAAGGTAAATTGAATTCCAAGTGAACGGATGTGCCCATATGCTGTGGCTGGATATAGATACCGATATCTTCTGTCGGATATCCTGCTTCGATTGCAAGCTCGTACATGGCGTTGATAAATTTAGAAGTTCTGTCAAGCGTCGTAATAAAGAAGATATCCTGGAATGCACCTTTACACGTTTGTTTCCAATATTCTTCTCCGGAAGGATTGATTGATTTTGACAGCACTTCTTCTCCAGCCGCTCCGGTTACAGCGGTAAGAAATTGTAATCCTGTTTGTTTCGCGGTATCTGCAATATCCTGCTCCTGACCGCTTACTTTCATTTCCGGCAATAGAATATCTCCGGATATACCAACAGCAGCAACCCAATTGGGCAGTTCTGTTTTCATCTTCGCTATCTTTTCGGAAGTTTCGCCAAGCAAATTCGCAAGATAAGCCCGGTTCATCATATAAAGCTTATCGCCGAATCTTGACCAGATCACTTTATAGGCAAAAGCCTCTAAATCAGTCGATTTTTTAGCCGGCAACAAATACATTTTTTGAATAGCAGGAAGCAGTTCACATTTCACGGATGCCCAAGTCACAATTCCCATGCTTCCCTGTGCTTGTAGCACCATTCTCAGCATGTCGACCATTTGGGGACCATTGGAATGAACCTGCCATTTTTCTTGTTCCCATTGCGTATGTAAATCTTTTGCTCCGTTACCGGCTTCCCCGGTAAAGATCTGGTTGCCGTCTCCAAAAGTCACTTCTGTACATCTTACCGGCTCTGTGTAGTTGAATTGATGCAAACAGTTCAGTCTTGGCTCCACTTCCAAAACACTTGTTAATACAGATTTATTTGCCCTTGGCCTCAATGAAGTGGAAAGCGTCATTCCCTCTTTTGCCAATGCTTCCTGAAGCTGTCCGTAAGTTACTCCCGGCTCAATAATAGCCATTCTCTGCTGACGGTTAATGTTAATGATCTTATTCATTCCGCTTAAATCAACGATAACGGCTTCGGGGACACTCGGTACGGTATCTCCTTTGAAGTGCGGCGCACCGGAGCTTACCGGTACAAGCGGTGTTTTTGTTTCATTTGCCCACTTAACTAATTCTTGAACTTGTACGGCATCTTCAGGCTTTACAACGAACACCGGCATCATAGATTTTGCAAAGCTTTGATCTTTTGAATAAGTTTCAAGAACTTCCGGACTGTCGATAACATTTTCAATTCCAACAATCTCAGATAAGGTTTTTTTCATTCCATTCACCTTTTTTCCTCCTTTTACGCTTAGAACGATACAATTGAATACATTTCAGGAATTGTATTCACTATGTAGAGTTATTTCCGAGCATAATTCACCGAATATTACTCGCCGAATTACGTTCATTATAATGTTACTTTCCTTACTTGTAAAGTGGCATTTAGAATTTTTGCAGAATAGACTTTTCTCAGGTCAGGGGTTCGATCCTCCCTTTGACACTAACCAAAAAATACCCCGAGTTTTACTCGAGGTATTTTTTATCCGACTCAGAGCGTGACCCCCGACTTGAAAATGGCGATCTCACGGTAATCATGCTCTTCATTTTTCGTGATCTGGCCTGATGCGACCCGGATCATCAAGTCAAACAGTTCTGCGGTGCTAGCCTCAAAAGGCAAGCCCTCAAGAATCCTCCCTGCATTATAATCGATCCAGTTCGCTTTTCTGCCGGCCAACAGGGAATTGGAGGCGATTTTTATCGTAGGAACAGGTGCTCCCAGGGGAGTTCCCCGCCCCGTGGTAAACAGAATCATATGCGCTCCCGAAGCGGTCATATTCGTGCAGGAAACAATGTCGTTTCCCGGCCCCGTCAGTAAATTCAAACCTTCCTTCGTACATCGGTCTCCATATTTCAGTACGGCGGTAATCTTTGCCTGACCTCCTTTTTGAACGCATCCCAACGATTTCTCTTCCAGCGTGCTGATCCCGCCCTCTTTGTTTCCCGGCGAAGGGTTCTCATAAATCACCTGATTATGAGAGGAATAGTATTCTTTAAAGCCGTTAATCATTTGGACCATATCGCAAAAGGTTTCTCTATCGGCCGCCCGTTCCATCAGCAGCGTTTCTGCTCCGAACATCTCCGGAACTTCGGTGAGAATGGCGCTTCCCCCCTGGGCCGTAAT
>CAMJRV010000193.1 GCA_946408315.1 uncultured Bacillota bacterium
TCTGTTCCCTGATACGGCTTGATTCATCGCTGATTTCCCGGAACAGTTCCTCTTCAAAGGCCGCCGTCTGCGGAACCTTTTCCTCCTGACGTCCGAAGGCCTCCATATTCCAGTTGAATTCAACCGACTCGGATTCCTTTTTTTTCGCCGAAGGAAATTCGTGGACGTTCCAGACAAATTCGCGGTTTTTTACCTCTGCCTGTTCGGCAGACGTTTCTTCCTGTTTATGCGCTTCGATCTCATCTTCGGAAATATAAGTTTTTAAATCTTCTTTCTCTTCGCTCGGTTCTGAAATTTCTTCTTTGCCGGAGGCGGTTTCCTCCTCTGCAAAATAGGATTTATTCGCATATGGAGGATTGAATACGATCTCTTCCTTTGAATCTGGTGATTCCTCGGGTCCCGGGACCGACTCCCCGGGTCCTGTCGGCGCTCCGCAATACTGGCAGTAATGGTCCGAATCTTCTAGCTTATTACCGCACATTCTACAATACATACGATATCCTCCGTCTTATTCTCTGATTTGTATTTCCAACTCTGCTTCCGTGTAGATCCTGCCGCTTTTCCCAACGACAGTAAGTCCGTCTCTCTCCCATGCGGTTCGTGCGGTTTCCTGGGATGGCTCTTCGTCGCAGGGGATGATGATTTCGCCGTCCGCTTCCACTTCTGCCTCATCGGCATCCAGGCCGGCGCGCTGCGACAGCTTTTCCTCAACATTATGCAAACGAGCATCGATGCTCTTCAACGCATCGATCTGTATATCCGTCTTCCAGTACCAAAGTCTTGCTTTCCGAAAAACAAGCCACAGTAAAAACAGCAGGACAAAACACACCGCCAGTAAAATCAGCATTGCTCCAACTTCTGATATGTACGTTAGGCCGAGGCGTTTGAACAGATCTATAATTTTGTCCCAAAACAGGCTGCCATTTTCCATGATGGTACCCTTTGTCAACTTTTAATGATTTATTATATTATAATATACAAAGTTAGGAATAGCAATTACAAGACAGCAAAAAGGGCAGGTATACATAACCTGCCCTCCATATTATAAGAGAGATTTCATGAATAGCATTCCATCAACTTTTTGGGTTGATGTATTAACTATTTTGATTAAAACTACCCAACTCCAGTCCGATCATCCGTTACGAATACGAATTGGTCATATTAAATCGGTTCCTGCTTCCGCTTCTGTCGGTGACATCTCTCAAGTCACCTTGATTTCTGAATTCCTTCAGATCACCCTGATTTTTCACAGAATCAGTTTTTGAATTCCTTGTGCTGTTTCCGACCGTTCCGCTTTCCCTTGTGTCGCACGACGAATTGTTCATTTTATTCTGAGCGCTTTTCATTTCTCATCCCTCCTCGTTAAATATTCTGTTCATATGTTTTCAATCTATAAGCGGAAATTGCAGGAATTTTTTCTTTTCCGCCGCAATATAAAGTAAGTATGGGAGTCAGCGCAAGCGAAAGAGTCGAATCAAAAACAATATTTTTTTCAGGCGATAAATAATTGATAGAGATAACAAATTTAGACATTTTTTAACTTTTGTCTAATGGTATTTTATATCTTGAGTAGTATAATCATATTAGATATGTATAGTTTTTTGTCGCATTAATTGCCGGCAATTTGTCTCAAATCAGAGTGTCTGCGTCACGTCAGTGCGTAAATTTGCCGGGCCAGTAAAGGAGATGATTGGTTTGGGTAAAATGAAAGAGATGATTGAAGCGTATAGTCTGAAAAAGGTCATCGGCTATCTTGACTCCAACCCGGATGAAAATGTTCCAAAGGTAATAGATTGGGTTGAAAAACTTGACAGAAATCAAGATTACGCCGCCGTGTACAGACTCGCCAAGGAGGCTCTGGGCGATCCGGCGAATAATTGGAATAGATTGATGAAAAGCCTTTACACCGACATTGACGACGGCGTCCGAAAGAGGATCTTTGAGAACTTTATCGTCAATTCGCTCATCCTTCGCATCCAGCGTAAAAAGGAGCTGGAGAAAACGTACGACTGCAATATTCCCTGGACGCTTCTCCTCGATCCTACCTCGGCCTGCAACCTTCACTGTACCGGATGCTGGGCCGCCGAATACGGCGACAAGCTCTCCCTGAGCTTCGACCAGCTTGACGATATTATCCGGCAGGCAAAGGAGCTGGGGATGCATATGTTTATCTTCACCGGCGGAGAACCGCTGGTCCGAAAGAAAGATCTCATCCGGCTCTGTGAAAAGCACGACGACTGCGTCTTTTCCGCGTTTACAAACGGAACGCTCATCGACGAGGAATTTGCCGACGAGATGCTTCGGGTCAAGAATTTCATGCCTGCCATCAGCGTGGAGGGATTTGAAAAGGAAACCGATATGCGCCGCGGTCAGGGGACCTATCAGGCGGTTATCCGCGCCATGGATATTTTGAGGGAAAAGAAGCTGCCATTCGGCTTTTCCGCCTGCTATCACAGGCAAAATGCCGAGGTCATAGGCAGCGAAGAATATATCGACGAAATGATCGCCCGGGGCTGCAAGTTTGCATGGCTCTTTACATACATTCCCGTCGGCAAGGATGCCGTGGTCGACCTGCTCGCCACATCGGAACAGCGCGAGTATATGTATCATCAGATCAGGAAATTCCGCAAGGAAAAGCCGATCTTTACGATGGATTTCTGGAACGACGGAGAATATGTGGACGGCTGTATTGCAGGCGGGCGATGCTATCTTCATATCAACGCAGCCGGCGACATTGAACCCTGTGCCTTTATTCACTACGCCGACTCCAACATCAGGGAAAAAACTCTCCTGGAGGCTCTGCAATCGCCGCTGTTCATGCAGTACCGCAAAAATCAGCCCTTCAGCGAGAATATGCTTCGACCCTGTCCGCTCCTCGATAACCCGGAAAAACTGGCCGCCATGGTGCACGCCTCCGGCGCCGACTCAACCGACCTCCAGCATCCCGAGGATGTGGATGAACTCTGCGGCCGCTGTAAAAACGTCGCCGCTGCGTGGAAGGAAACCGCCGACAAACTGTGGTATCAGGAAAGCGACACCGCAGAGTCCGATTCCTTTGACGAACCCATCGCCAGCAATCAGTAGGAGAACGCCTTTTTCAAATAAATAACCGTAAAACAGAATCAGGATATAAAAATACCTGCGGAACATTGCTGTTCTGCAGGTATTTTATTTTGCCGGGAATCGGCGTTATCGCTATATGCTTCCTTTCCGTCCGTTCAACCGTATAAAAACCTTTCTTGTCAAATCGACCGGAACCACGGAAAACGCAAGCAGCAAAACGATCTGAAGTTCAAACAGATTCAGGCCTGTTGTGCGGAAAAGCGTTCCGCCGAAATAAATCAGCAGCAGCTGCACAACAAAGACAAAGGATATGATAACCATGAACGATTTATTTTTCCAAATATGTGCCAACAGGTTCAACCGGTAGGTACGGGCGTTGAAGCTGTTAAAAACGCTGGCAAAAATAAACAGTCCAAAGAAGGCGGTCATGAGATAATGCTTCCCCTCCGCACCCCGAAACATCTGGCTGAAAATCGGAAGTTTCAGGAATACAAGACAAAGAGAAGCTGTATAGATGCCGGTGAACAGGATCTGGTTCCACATGTATGGATTGATGATCGGCGTATCTCTGCGCTTCGGCGGCTCATTCATATATTCCTCCAGAGGAACCTCCCCGGAAAAGGCCAGGCCCGCCAAGGTATCCATGACCATATTGATCCACAGCATCTGAAGAACCGTAATCGGAGTCGCCACGCCGAGAAACGGCCCGACAATCGATACGACAACCGCACATAAATTGACCGTAAGCTGAAAAATTATGAATTTACGGATGCTTTTAAATATGGTCCGTCCATATAGAATGGCTTTTGCAATGGATAGAAAATTATCATCCAGGATGACGATATCGCTGGCTTCCTTTGCGATTTCAGTACCGCTTCCCATGGAAAACCCCACGTCCGCCTTTTTCAGTGCCGGCGCGTCATTGACGCCGTCTCCCGTCATACCCGCAACCAGTCCGATTTCCTGAGATACTTTGATCAACCTGCTTTTATCCGACGGAAGCGCCCGGGCCACTACGCGCAGCTTTGGAAGCACTTGTTTCAACCGATCGTCATCCATCCTCGCAAGCTCGCTGCTTGTGACAACCATATTTTCGTATCCGTCTTTCACCAGCCCGACCTCTTTTGCAATCGCTTCCGCCGTTTCTTTGCTGTCGCCGGTTATCATGACCACCTGAATCCCGGCATGCATCACTTGACGAATCGCACTGACCGCTTCGTGCCGCACTTCATCGCGGATCCCGATCATACCCACCAGAGTCAGACTTTTTAAATCCGATGGCGTTTTCACCTCCGAACGGCTCGTTGCAACAGCCAGCAAACGAATGGCTCTACCGGCCATGCTGTGCATCAACCGGCGGATTTCCTCTGCGTTCTGGATCGGTTTGGGCGCACCGTGCTCGTCATAATATTCCGTGCACCGTGAAAAAATCAGTTCCGGGGCTCCTTTCACAAATACCATTCGATCGTTGTGATACAACAGCTCTGCGGCGGAAAATTTGTCTGTACTGTTGAAAGGAATCCGTGATATCACCTGGATTTCATGATCTCTGTCCGCGCGGTCGGCGACGAAATCAAGAATTGCTCTTTCCGTCGCATTTCCTCCGACGGCGCGCCGAACACCGTCAACCGAACTGACAGACGCACTCGTATTATAACATGCGGATATCCGAAACAGTTCGGAGAGCGCCGGACTCCTGGACAATTCCGAAAGCGAGCGATATTCCTTGCCGCTTCCGCCGAGAATCGAGGTTACTTCAAGCCGTCCCTTTGTGATGGTTCCCGTCTTGTCCGAGAACAGGATGTTCAGACTTCCCGCGGTTTCTATCCCCACCAGCTTTCTGACGAGTACATGATCCTTCAGCATCCGTTTCATGTTGGAGGACAAAACGACCGTAATCATCATAGGAAGCCCCTCCGGTACCGCGACGACAATGACGGTGATCGCAAGCGTCAGCGCATGGAGGAGGTCTCCTACAATGATCGAAGGTGTTTGAACCGCCGCTGCGATTCGGGCGGGATCAAAGCCCTGCTGCATGACGAGAGCTTGAAAGAGGTCGGATACGAATACGATCGCGGCGCCGACGTAGCCGAAGTTGCTGATCGTTTCCGCGAGTTCCCTCAAACGGTATTTCAGTGGGCTTTCTCTCGTTTCCTCCTGGACCTCATGGGCGATTCTCCCGTAAAAGGTGTGATTTCCGACGTGAGTCACAAGCATCACCCCTTCTCCCGCGCATACAATGCTGCCTCGAAACAGCTTATTTTTCTGGAGAAACCCGGTCTCATCAACCGTGGAATTCGATCGTCCCGGAGCCTTAACCACTTCCTTTGACTCGCCGTTTAATGCCGACTGGTCAACATTCAGCTCTCCGAACACAATGACACCGTCGGCAGGTATCCTCTCTCCGGCCTGCAGGAGAACATAGT
>CAMJRV010000194.1 GCA_946408315.1 uncultured Bacillota bacterium
GGGCATTGGTTCGATTTTCGCGATAAAGGTCCCAGCTCGCGTGCATACCGTCGTCAACGGCAGGCCCTGTGCCGACTCCGGCCACTGTGACAATTCCGGCTCCGGCCTTCGCCCGGTTTTCAAAAAAGCGCATGGCGGCTTCCGTAGGATAAAGCTCTCCATTGGAGGCAGAATGGATTGTGCTGGGTCCTGTAACGATCCGGTTTTTTATAAGGTGTCCGCGAAGGCGAATTGGTGATAATGCATGAGGATAGCTTGTCATTTGATCTTCTCCTAATATCCATATCCGAAAAACGGTTTCCGTTGAAGCGGAAACGAACAGGGAACCTTATCCCTGTTCGTTTTATTCTATTGAGCTTGTGATTATTTTTATACAGCCTTATCGGCCGCCGCGCCGTATTCTCTGTCGGCAGCGTTGGCGTCGGGAATATTTTTCATGGTCAGAACCGTAATGAACGCGATGACAAGCAGGCCCATCAGAATGTAGTAGGCCGTGGTCAATTGACCCATCTGATTGAAGGCCCCCATGAAGGCGATGGCGAAGGCCATCGGGATGGCCTGAATGGTCATGATCCACTTGTTTGCCGCCATATACTGTTTCCGTCCGTACACATAACTGGTAACACAGGGATGCATCGTCGGCATACCGCCTGTCATGCAGGCGACTCCGAAAGCCCAGACGATCATAAGCGGAACATTTCCGCCAACCGGCATGATCGCCAGAGGAATCACCGCGAAGAAATACAGTATGATCAGCACGAGGGAAGCTTTGATCGAACCCAGCTTATCGTCGATATAGCCCAGGATGTAGCTCATGGGGATGCCGAGGGCGGCTCCCACGGACAGCCACAGCAGCGCTTTTGATACGAACAGATTCGGTACGTCGTCAGGTGTGCCCAAAGTGATATACCGCACAGCCATGTAAGCCATCATCGCTACGATGACAAACTGGAGAATCCCGTAAGAAATGATCAGCTTCCAGGCTCTGCTGTCAGTGAGGATCATCTTCAGCGTAACATCCTCAGACTCTTCGTTCTCAGAAAGAGGAGATCTTTCCGCGCCGTCAGGGAACAGGCCCGCGTCTTCCGGTCTGTCTTTAATACAGAAGGCGGTTAAAACACCCATCAGGACAATGACACCCGCAATGGCCATATAGGCCATTTTCAGTCCGAGGCTGTTGGCGACCGCTGTCAGAATTCCAATACCTGCGATGGAGAATAAGGGGCTTCCTGCCGTTACGATGCCGAGAACCCTTCCTCTGTATTTGATGAACCAGTTTGCAGAAAGCATAAACCCGCCCATCTGAAGCGGAACGACCATGATCCGGACGAGGAATAAGCTGATGAAATACAAGCCGTAATTCTCTCCCGCCAGAGCAATTCCGATGCAGCCCAGGGCGAGCAATCCAATACAGGGGATCAGCACCTTTCTTACCCCCAGCTTGACAAACAGCGCTCCAATAATCAGATATAAAATGATAACAACAAGGGCTCCGTACGTAACGGGATTGGTGATCTTAAGATCATTCCAACCATAATTTTGCGCAAGATACGGTGTAAGGATGTTGAGGTGGTCATTCTGAAGCCCCGAATAGAAGAACATGTAGCAAATACCCAGGAGCATGAGCATGATTGAATAACGGGCAAACTTCGCGTTTTTGAACATAACATTTCCTCCCTAATAATAAGAATCAGTTCATTTTTATCATACGGGCCTGACGCGGGTCAGGCCCGGGCCGATCTTTTGCCATCTGCTTAAATAAACTCGTCGGAATCCATATAATCCACCGCGTTATATCCGGCCATTCTTCCGCTGTTGACGGCAAACCCCATGGTATTGCCGGGCATCAGGAAGCAGTAGCTGTCTCCGAAGATGTTGCAGGCGTCCGTTCCGCAGGAATACAGTCCGGAAATTTTGATTCCGTCGGCGTTCAGGACTTCCAGCTTGTCGTTTGTTTTCACTCCTCCCAGACTACCATAACCGGCCGGGAAGTGCCTTGCCGCATAATATTTTTTGCCTTTCAGCGGCTTGAGATACTTGTGCTTTTTAAAGAAGAAGAGATCCTCCGCGGTGCACGCCTCGTTGTATTCCTCTATTGTTTTCTTCAAATTTTCGAGGTTTATTCCGGTCTTCTCCGCCAGCTCTTCCAGAGAATCGGCGGCAAAGAGATTTACCTGAGTTTTCTGGGCCTCGTTGTGGAGCATGCTCAACCCGCTCGCTTCCGCCGCTTCACCGCTGAGATAGGTGCTCAGTTCTTTATCCCACTTATCCACGGTCTTGATGTTGTGGTGAACCGTGATGTAATCAAGCCCGTTCTTTCTGTAGGTGTCCAGAATGCTGTCGTCGATGATGGTAAAGGCGGTACGTTCTCTTTGCAGGGAAATGGAGTTTCCGGTATATACCGTGTTGTTCATGATTTCCTCGTTGATGAAACGCTGTCCGTCCAGATTGACCATCAGGTTCGGCTGACGCATGGTCTCGCTTAAGGTTTTAAAGACGTCGGTAACTCCGGGGGTTGTATAGGTCAATTCCATAACGGGCTGGGTTCTCCCCGCTCCGGCTTCCCACAGCATATTCAGTCCTTCGCCTTCCACCCCCGGAATCCGGAAGGAGTGCAGGTCTTTTCCCCATTCGTATCCGAGACAATCCCGGATCATCTTCGGATTGTCGCCGAAGCCTCCCGTGGCGACGATGACTGCGTTGCATTCCGCGACGGATTTTTCGCCGCTCGCGTCGACAAATTCCACTCCGCTCACATGTCCATCGTCGACAAGAATTTTTGTCGCCTTCGTCTGATAACAGATCTTAACGCCCAGCTCTTCCGCTCTTTCTGTCAGCGCACGGTACAGGTTGGACGCGGCTCTTTCGGCTGGAGCATTGCTTCCTGCGGTCTTTACGACGTGCCAGGTCTGGGTTGATTTTTCAAAGTATTTATATGCTCCCAGGAACTCTACTCCCATGCTTTCCGCCCAGTCGATGGTGCTTGCGGTCTGCTCGATATATTTTCTGACCAGACGAGCGTCGACCCGCCAGTGGGTGTAGTTCATGAACAGATTGAAAGCATCCTCCTTTGTGAAGTCTACCATCTGCGCCTTCTGGTATTTTGATTCAACAGCAAAGAATCCCATTCCCATGTTGGCCGCGCCTCCGGTGGTAGAACCTTTTTCCAGCAGGATAACGCTGGCTTCCTTCTCCGCTGCCGCAACCGCTGCCGTTATGCCTGATGCTCCCCCGCCGATGACGATAACATCCGCTTCCATTTTCATTGTGCTCATGTTGACCTCCTCAAATTAATTCCTTCTGCGTTAGGTTTCTACGATTCTCCCCGTCTTCGCCGCCTCATGGATGAGCCTTCCTCTCCGCCGCCTGAGCCGCCGAAGCTTCCTACGGCCACAGGAGCCGCCGGCACTTTCGGCTTCACACCGTGGGTGGAGATTTTTTTGATTGCGCCCCTCGGGCAGACTTCGATACATTTGCCGCACTTGTCACAGGCTTCTGCGTCGATGACATGGATCATGTCCTTGCCTCCGGCGATGGCGCCGACGGGACAGACATCCGGACATTTTCCGCAGCCGTCACAGAGTTCAGGCGCGATATACAATAAATAGGAAGGCTTACAGATCAGATTGGTGCACCGCTTTCTGCGAAGATGCTGCTCCCATTCATTCTGATACCGGTCCATCAGGTCCAGACAGCGGGCCGCTGCCGCGGAAGACATTTCACAGTTTGCGTTTTCGCTGATCAAAAGCAAAAGCTCCCTGATCAATTCGCCTTCTTCGCCTTCTATCTTGCCCTTTGTGATATCGGCTATGATTTCGGAGACCTGCCATGTCCCCTCCCTACAAAAAACATCTTTTCCGCAGGACTCTCTTCTGGCCTGATCCAGCAACTGCCGGGAATATTCAACGACACAGGCAGTTCCGTTTTCAAAAGCGGCGTCATCCCATTCACAAAGTCCGATGCTCTTGGCCTCACAAGTCTTTCCGCTCATCATTCCGCCTCCTTCACCTGCTTGTAATGGGCGTCTCCCCAGAATTTTACTTTTTGAATCTGCAGTCTCAGGTCGCACTGCAGACACCGCAGAGCTTCTTTTTGCGCATCGCAGCCGTCGCACAGGATCTCATTTCGCTCCAGCCGGGAGAAGCCTTCTATCACGCCGATCTTAGGATCGGCCGGCTCTCTGTCATAGAGGATTTCGTCGATGTTGCCGTCACCGCCCAGATACCGGTCCACGCTCATGGCGGCGTTCCGCCCGGAAGCGATGGCTTCCACAACGGACTTTGTCCCTGTAACGGCGTCTCCCGCCGCGTATACTCCGGTTTCGCTGGTTTGAAGGGCCGCGTCGGTCTTCAGGAAGCTGCCCTTCCAGAGCTCCGGTCCGAAATCCGCATCCAGCTCTGTCTGCTGACCTGTGGCAAAGATCAGACTGTCCGTTTTCAGAGAAGTCTCCGAGCCCGGGACCGTTTCCATTTCCAGGCCCTTTTCGGTGAATCGGAAGCTTGCGACATCCTTCAGATGCAAGGCGGCTGCCTTTCCGCCTTCCTCCTCTACGCGTTCCGTAGACTTGCTGTTCAGAATCTCGACTCCCAATTTGAGGGCCGCCTCGACTTCCTCTTGATCGGAGAGCATCTGATCTCTCGCTTCCAGACAGACCACGTTCACATTGGGAATTCCCGCTTTTTTCGCGGTCAGGGCACAGTCGAAGGCCACGTTGCCTCCGCCGTAGACCGTAACGGTATCGCCCAGTTCGGGGAGCTGGCCCTTGATCGCCATCCGCAGAAAATCCACGGCGTCATAAGCGTTGCTCCACGGCTTGTCATACGCGGGCGGACGCTTGCCCTTCTGCGCTCCGACAGCGATTACGATGGCGTCATAGCCTGTGTTCTTCAGTTCATTCACAGATTTAATATTTACTCCGGTCTTCACTTCGATTCCGGCCTCTTTCAGAATCTCGACTTCGTTATCGACGATTTCCTGAGAAAGCCTGTATTTCGGAATTCCGTAGGACAGCATGCCGCCCGCCAGAGGTTGTCTTTCGTATACGGTCACAGCGTGGCCCTTTTTCGCCAGGTAAAAGGCCGCCGTCATTCCTGCCGGTCCTCCGCCTGTCACTGCGACCCGTTTGCCGGTCGGGGGATTATGAAACGCCCTTTTCTTCCAGCTCTGCTCCTCGTCGTGCTCCACCGCGAATTTCTTGATCTCGCGGATGGAAACGGCGCCGTTCAGATGTCCCCGCTTGCAGCCCGATTCACAGGCATGGGTGCAGATATATCCAAGGGAATGGGGAAAAGTAAGCTTTTCCCGGAATACGGAAACCGAATCCGAATAGTTCCCTTCCTCCGCCAGTCTCACATAAGTCGGGATGTCCGTATGGGCCGGACATTTTTCTTTGCAGGCTACCAGCGCGAGATGTCTCGGGGAATCCTTGGAGAAAACCCCTTTGGCATCCATGATGGAACCGGTGGGA